>NZ_JAKGBH010000023.1:0-79638 GCF_021532515.1 Pseudoalteromonas sp. PAST1
CCACTAACCACTAACCACTAACCACTAACCACTAACCACTAACCACTAACCACTAACCACTAACCACTAACCACTAACCACTAACCACTAACCACTAACCACTAACCACTAACCACTGGGTTGTTGTCTCATTTTAACATCTGTAATTCACATGCTGTTAAGTTATCGATAGGTATTCTCATTGACGTTTGTGTAGGCAAAAAAAAGCCCGCATAAGGATGCGGGCAAACAACAAGTTGAAGGAAGTAATCCAGGGAACTACGGTCTACTTAAAAAAGGTTTTATCCAGATTTAAGCAAACCTAGTGCAATACGAATTTTCATATTGCTAAAAACGGAGCTTAATGAAAGAAACTTTCATGAGGTTGCTAGCTCGGTATAGGTAAATAATACGCAATGATGGATTTTTCTTCAAACTAGAAAAATTTTATTTTCAGATAAAAAAAACTAATGTGAGCACATTTTTTAATTGTTTTCTTTTTGTTCACATTGTGAATATATTAATTTTAAGTTTATGAATGGGAAGGTTTTTATAAATTTTAAGAACTTTATTCAGGATTAGTTTAAGTATTCTGTAGTAGATTCGTAAAAGTGCTTTTGGGTGTTTATGCGTTATTTATGAATAAACGCCGAGTTTTTGGCTGTTTTGGTTGCTTTTTAGTGTCACTGTAGTGACTTATTATTAAGGTGAAAATATGCATAATTGTATTGATAAAACCTAATATGGCTAAAAAATAACTAAGCAAATTGCTTTTTACCGTTATTTGCCGCTAATTCACAGCAAGAGCGTTGTCAGTTCATAGCTGACTAGATACACTAGATGTAACTTTTGGCCGCCTTTGTGGTCAATAAATACAAGTGTAAAAAATATAACAAATTACATAGAAATCTATTTTAGGAGTTTAACGTGGGATCAGGGCTTAACTTTTTAGATCTTATTCTAGAAGCCAGTGTACTTGTCCAGCTAGTAATGTTGGCATTAGTCGGTATGTCGGTAATGTCATGGGCAATTATCTTTCAGCGTAAAAAAGCGATTTCTGATGCACTTAATGGCGCAAAGCGCTTTGAGCAGAAGTTTTGGTCGGGTATTGACCTAAGTAAATTATACAACGAAGTATCAGCGCGTCCTGGAGGCGCATCAGGTGTTGAAGCATTATTCGTTGCAGGTTTTAAAGAGTTTGCACGTCATAAGAAAAATTCACCACAAAGTGCAAGTATTGTTATGGAAGGCACACACCGTTCAATGCGTGTTGCTTTATCGCGTGAAGTTGAAAAGCTTGAGTCAAGTTTATCGTTTTTAGCAACAGTGGGTTCTATTAGTCCTTACATCGGCCTGTTTGGTACGGTGTGGGGTATTATGAACGCATTTATCGCATTAGGTGAAGTTAAGCAAGCAACGCTACAAATGGTAGCGCCAGGTATTGCTGAAGCACTAATCGCAACAGCAATGGGTTTATTTGCTGCAATTCCAGCTGTTATTGCTTACAACCGTTTTGCAAACAAAGTAGAAAAGCTTGAAGGTAATTATATTAACTTCATGGAAGAGTTCGCCAATATTTTACACCGCCAAGCTGCTGCGCAAATAGAGGCTAAAGCGAATGTACCAGCGTAAGAAACGTCGCCCAGTAGGTGAGATAAATGTAGTTCCTTACATTGACGTAATGTTGGTACTACTAATCATATTTATGGCAACTGCGCCACTTATTACTCATGGTGTAAAAGTAGATTTGCCAAAGATGGAAGAATCGGATCTTGTTGATACTAAAGACACGCCTCCAATTATTGCGTCAATTGATGCTGAAGGTAAGTACTATGTAAGTATTGGTACAGATCCTGAAGCACCAATGGAAGCGTTGGATGTTGCTGCAGTGATTAAACTTCAGCTGCAAAAGAATCCAGATACGCCAGTGATGATCAAAGGTTCGGGCCGTGTTTCTTATCAAGAAGTACTGCTACTCATGGACTTTTTGAAAAATGCCGGTGTGCCTTCAGTGGGTCTAATGACCGAATCATTTGAGGGTTAGTATGCGTGAGTCATTAATCAAATCGATTCTATTACATCTGGGTATTATTGGTTTTTTAATTGGATCAGCTAGTTTTCATTTACCTACTCCTAAGGTAATGGAAGTAACTTTGAATCCAGCTATGCCTGAGCCAGAAAAGGCTGTTTCAGCAGTTACGGTAGACCAACAAAAGGTTGAACAAAAAATTGCTGAGCTAAAAAAGCAAGAAGAAGCGAAAAAACAAGCTGAAGCAAAGCGTCTTCGTGATCTCGAACGACGTGCTAATGATGCACGTAAGCAACGTGAAGCGGAAGATCGTCGCCTTAAAAAGCTAGAACAACAGCGCCGCGCGAAAGAGAAAGAAAAAGCAGAAGCCGAAGCACAAGCGAAAAAAGCACGTGAAATTCAGCAAAAAGAACGTGCTAAAGCGCAACAAGCCGAAAAGCAAAAGCAAGAAGCTGAAGCAGCAGCAAAAGCTGCAGCAGAAAAGCGCAAAGCTGAAGAAGAGGCGTTAAAGAAAGCGGAAGAAGAGCGTAAGCGTAAAGCTGCCGAAGCAGAAGCTGAACGTAAACGCAAAGAAGCCGAAGCCGAGCGTAAACGCCAGCAAGCATTGCAAGAGCAAATGTTGCAAGAGCAGTTAGCTGCTGAGCAAGCTGCACGAAATAAAGTTCGTCAACAGCAAATTGTAAGTGAAGTCGACAAATACAAAGCCTTAATAATGGCACGTATTCAGCAAACTTTACTTATCGATGAAAAGATGAAGAATAAACAATGTCGTGTAAATATTCGTCTTGGCTTTAATGGCTTAGTAACACAAGTTAAGTCATTAGGTGGTGATAAATTAGTGTGTGAAGCTGCGCTTCGAGCTGTTCGTATGGCAGATACACTCCCGGTATCACCCGATAAAGACGTATTTGAGCAACTTAAAAATATTAATTTAACAATCAAGCCAGAATTCTAAAGGAATGATATGTTCAACCAGATAAAAACAGCATGTTTTATTGTATTACTGGGCTTTCATGGCATCGCCAGTGCTGCACTAGAAATTGTTATTACCGAAGGTGTTGATGGTGCACGTCCGATTGCGGTTGTGCCATTTCAATACAATGGGGTTGGCCCCATCCCTGAAAAGTTAAGTACTGTTATTGCAGCAGACTTAATGCGTAGTGGTAAATTTAAACCTATTGATGTAGCAACAATGCCTCAATTACCAGCAACTGATACTGACGTTGACTATGCTGCATGGGTTAATAAAGGTGTTGAAGCCGTTCTTGTTGGTCAAGTTGAACAACAGCCAGGTGGACGTTACTTAGTTAAGTATGAGCTTATTGATGTTATTCGTGGTCAGATCACGGGTGGTCAAACACAGATGATGAGTAACGGTAAGTTAGTTAAAAGCCAAGACCATATTCTTGATGCAAGAGAAAGTGTAATAGCTGAAACGGGTTTCCGCCGCTACGCTCACCGCATCAGTGATGTTGTATACGAAGCTTTAACTGGCGAAAAAGGTGCATTCTTAACGAAGATTGCCTACGTTATTGTGAGAGAAAATCAGGCAATGCCTTATCAGTTAGTCGTTGCTGATTATGATGGTTTTAATGAGCAAGTATTACTTCGCTCGAAAGAACCATTAATGTCACCGGCATGGTCACCAGATGGTACTAAGCTTGCGTATGTAACATTTGAAAATCGTCAAAGCCAAATTTACATTCAAGATTTATACACGGGTAAACGTGAGCTGATCACAAGTCACCCTGGTATTAATGGTGCGCCACAGTTCTCACCTGATGGCAAAAAGCTACTATTAGTGCTCTCTAAAGACCGCAATGGTGCAACAGAAGTATATGTTTTAGACCTTGCAACTCGCAAAGAAAGACGCCTTACAAATCACCGTAGTATAGATACTGAACCATCTTGGTTCCCTAATGGGCAAGATATTGTGTTTACGTCTGAAAGGGGTGGTAATGCCCAGATTTATAAGTTAAATTTGCAAACTGGTAGGTCAAAACGCATGACGTTTGACGGAGATATGAACCTAGCAGGTTCGGTTTCTCCAGACGGAAAAGAATTAGTGATGGTGAACCGTACCAACGGTCAATACCATCTTGCTAAGAAAGAGCTAGCTACAGGTGCGTTCCAAGTATTAACTAGAACACGCCTTGATGAATCGCCGAGTATCGCACCAAACGGCTCGATGATTATCTACAGCACGCTTCATAATAATAAACAGGTGTTGGCGTTAGTTTCTATGGATGGTCGCTTTAAAGCACGCTTACCTGTGCTAGACGGACAAGTTAAGGCACCGGCTTGGTCGCCTTATTTACAGTAATTATACTGGTTTACTCAATATAGGAATCAATTAAATGCAACTTAATAAAACTTTAAAAGGCCTGCTAATTGCTGTGCCAGTGATGACATTAGCGGCGTGTAGCTCTTCTTCAGGTGTTGATGAAGGTGCTGCAAACCAATCTAACCAAGGTATGGTTGAGCAATCAAACAACACTGATACTGTTGAAGTTGCAACGCTTACTCCAGAGCAACAAGCTGAAGAAGCACTTCGTGAAAAATACGAAGCGTTACGTCAAGAGCAAATCATTTACTTTGGTTTTGATAACGCAAAAATCCAAAGCAAGTATGCTGAACTATTACAAGCACACGCTGAATTCTTAGTACAAAACCCTTCAGTTAAAGTACTAATCGAAGGTCACGCTGATGAGCGCGGTACGCCTGAGTACAACATCGCACTAGGCGAGCACCGTGGTCAAGCAGTAGAAAAATACTTACAAAGTTTAGGTGTTTCTGCTAGCCAAATGTCAGTAGTGAGCTATGGTGAAGAGAAGCCAATGGTTAAGTCTCGCACTGAAGAAGCGTTCGCGAAGAACCGTCGCGCAGTATTAGTTTACTAATAAAGAGTCATTATGAAGCCGAAAATTATTTTGGCAGCAATGATCTTAAGCGGGAGCACCCTGTTATGGGCTGCTCCCGCTCCTGTTTCAGAAGCTGCAAGCTCGCAATCGAGCATTGAGAAGCGTTTAGTCGCTTTAGAAAACATGATGAAGTCACGTAATTTATTGCAAGCTGAGCTTCAGCAGCAGCTTAATATTTTACAAGACGAAGTGAGCCAAGTACGTGGTATTACAGAAGAGCAAAGCTATAAGCTTGAAAAAGTACTGCAACGTCAGCGTGAGCTATATCAAGAAATTGAGAACCGAGTTAGCCAAGCTTATAGCCAGCCTGCTGCAACACAAACTCAACCTACAAATACTTATACAGATGTAGGTGCATCACAGGCAATCAGTTCAGACTTATCTGAAAACGAAGCTTATGAGCGTGCAGTGGCGTTAATCATGAAAGATAAACGTTATGAGCAAGCAATTCCTGAGTTTCAAGCATTCTTAACGACATATCCAAATTCAGTGTATGCATCTAATGCGCATTATTGGTTAGGTCAGCTGTTAACTATTCAAAACGATCAAGCAGGTGCGACTGAGCACTTTAAAGTTGTTGTGAATGAATACCCTAATTCTAATAAGCGCCCAGATGCAATGTTAAAGTTAGGAAACTTATTAGCGGATCAAGGTTTAGGCGAGCAAGCCCTTAAAACCTTTAATGATTTAATTAATCAGTACCCAAGTACTACCGCTGCTAAATTAGCCACAGAACGTCTGTCGCAAATGTAGATTTGACCTGATTAGACTGCTTTTTGACATAAGCGGTCTAAAATTAGGCAACTAGACATAAAAACTTAAAAAAAGAGATATTTTCTGTTGCACTCAGCATTTAAATAAGTATTATAAGCGCCCGCAGCAGGCGATTGGTAACAACAGCCAAAATGCGGAAAAAAGAGCGGGTCATTAGCTCAGTTGGTAGAGCAGTGGACTTTTAATCCATTGGTCGATGGTTCAAGTCCATCATGACCCACCATTCTTTGAATGGTTCTATATCGGCGGATTTACGCAGCTTTTAATAGCATCAGAGCGGGTCATTAGCTCAGTTGGTAGAGCAGTGGACTTTTAATCCATTGGTCGATGGTTCAAGTCCATCATGACCCACCATTCTTCGAATGGTCTTATATCGGCGGATTTACGCAGCTTTTACAAGCATCAGAGCGGGTCATTAGCTCAGTTGGTAGAGCAGTGGACTTTTAATCCATTGGTCGATGGTTCGAGTCCATCATGACCCACCATTCTTTTGAATGGTCTCATATCGGCGGATTTACGCAGCTTTTTATAAGCAACAGAGCGGGTCATTAGCTCAGTTGGTAGAGCAGTGGACTTTTAATCCATTGGTCGATGGTTCAAGTCCATCATGACCCACCATTCTTCGAATGGTCTCATATCGGCGGATTTACGCATCAAAATATCCAGAGCGGGTCATTAGCTCAGTTGGTAGAGCAGTGGACTTTTAATCCATTGGTCGATGGTTCAAGTCCATCATGACCCACCATTCTTCGAATGGTCTCATATCGGCGGATTTACGTATCAAAATATCCAGAGCGGGTCATTAGCTCAGTTGGTAGAGCAGTGGACTTTTAATCCATTGGTCGATGGTTCAAGTCCATCATGACCCACCATTCCTGATTTATCTTTTCTTTCTAAGTTATCCTTTATTTATCTTAACAGCTCACAGCAATACTGTTCATTAGCTTAAGATTCTCGTATAATTCGCGCCATGAATGCACTGTGGACTAAGTGGTCGAGAAATGAGTCTAGCTGAACAAATTATGCCTGAAGATTATATCTTCCCTCCAAAGCCAGCTCCGTTATCAAAAGACGAGCAAGCTGAGTATAAGGCACGTATCAAACAATTATTAAAAGACAAGAACGCGGTTCTTGTTGCCCATTATTACACTGATCCTGAAATTCAAGCACTAGCTGAAGAAACAGGCGGTTGTGTTGCTGACTCGCTAGAAATGGCGCGTTTTGGCGCTAAGCACGACGCAGATGTAATTGTGGTAGCCGGTGTTCGCTTTATGGGCGAAACAGCAAAAATCCTAACGCCAAATAAAACAGTTGTTATGCCAACGCTTGCTGCAACCTGTTCATTAGACGTAGGTTGCCCAATTGAAGAATTCTCAGCGTTTTGTGATCAGCACCCTGATCGCAAGGTAGTAGTGTATGCAAATACATCAACCGCTGTTAAAGCGCGTGCAGATTGGATTGTTACTTCTTCATGTGCCCTAGAAATCGTTGAGCATCTTGATGAGCAAGGCGAAAAAATCATTTGGGGTCCAGATAAACACTTAGGTTCTTACATTCAAAAGAACACAGGTGCAGACATGATCATGTGGAATGGCGCCTGTATCGTTCATGATGAGTTTAAAACCAAAGCACTTAAGGATATGAAAGCCTTACACCCAGATGCGGCTGTATTGGTTCACCCAGAGTCTCCTGCGGAGATAGTAGCCTTAGCTGATGCGGTTGGCTCAACAAGCCAACTAATCAAAGCAGCGCAAACTATGGACAACAAAAAGTTCATCGTCGCGACTGACCGAGGTATTTTCTACAAAATGCAGCAGTTATGCCCAGAGAAAGAATTCTTTGAAGCCCCAACAGCGGGTGAAGGCGCAACTTGTAAAAGCTGTGCACATTGCCCGTGGATGGCGATGAATGGCTTAAAAGCGATTGAAGAAGCACTGACAGATCCACAAGGTAAAGAAGTGTTTGTTGATATGGACTTACGCGAAGGGGCATTAAAGTCGCTTAATCGTATGTTAGAGTTCTCAGCATCGCTTCAGCGTTAAGAACGACCGTCTATATACTTAAGGCAAGGTGTTTACCTTGCCTTTTTTGTTTGATTACTAATCACTTAACTGCACTATTTTAAAAAGCCCTTGCGTCTGTAGGGTTGTTTTCATACTATAACGCCGCTGCTAAACTCTAAGCAGCGCCTTAGGTGACGTGTCCGAGTGGCTGAAGGAGCACGCCTGGAAAGTGTGTATACGGCAACGTATCGAGAGTTCGAATCTCTCCGTCACCGCCATTTCTTAAATTTACCCCACCATAGCAAAGTGCTTTTCAAGGTTACATTTAGCGCGCATTGCTATGTGGCTACTGACCTTTCTGGCAAGTTCTATCACTAATAATTCAAGTTGTTCACGGCTATAACCAAGCAGCACACAGCGTTTAAGTTGCTCGCTAACTAAGTTGCTGGCATCGTCTAATGCAAATAAAGCGCCTAAAGAGGCAAGCTCAAAAACTCTGTTGTTTTGCTGTTCTATGCCAAAAGGTAGTTGGCCAAATGTGAGTGCGGTTTTTAGCTGCTGCTCTGTGCGTTTGATAAGCAACGCATTTGAACCTTGAATATTATCAAGTGACTTTAAAATCTCTAGCGCCAGCAATGCTTTTGGCACCCCAGAATATACACTGATATGCGGTAAAATATCACACAACTCTTGCATTGAAACGCCATCATTCAATGCGTGCTGACATGCTCGTTTTAACAAAGGCTTGTCATGAACGGTGACCAAAGCAGCGATCGCGACAAACACAAATAAATCCGTGTTGTTATGGCTCATAATTTCTCTTTTGATTTTAGGTACTGAATATATTGAGGTTTTGTAGCGTTGGCTGATTACATAGAGCATGCAATCGAAAAATTGAAAATACATTATGGTCGATGATGGCTATTTCTGCTTGCCATAAATGATTTAATTTTTGCCTAAAATAACGAACTGTTACCTAAAATGGTCCTAACCTCAAATTACAGTGATACACTTAATTGAGTATTTATGTGAGGTAATCTAAATGCGTCAGGCATTAATAGAAGCAGTGAAAGCAATAGCGATTGCAGACGGTAATTTTGAAACAGGGATTCCAGAATTATTGGTGTTCAGACGAAGCGAAGTTTCATTACCGATGGCCTGCGTGTATGAGTTAGGGCTGGGTATTAGCTTGCAAGGTGCAAAGCGAGTTGTGTTGGGTGAACATAGTTATGATTACACTGACGGGCAATCATTGGTGACCTCAGTCGATGTGCCTGTTGCCTCGCATATTACTCGTGCCAGTAAAGAGCAGCCATTTTACGGTCTTTACTTACGCTTAGATGCTCATGAAATCAGCCATATTGTTGCTGAAATGGATTTTGCCGGGCAAGACAAGTTTCCTAAGCACCAAGCTATGTCGGTGGTTGATACTGATAATGGTTTGCTTGACGCTTTACTAAGGCTGATTCAACTCGACAATGAACCTCAATTAAAAGCTAATCTTGCGCCACTTATTAAAAAAGAAATTATATTGCGTTTGTTAAATAGCCCGCATAGCCCTTATTTAAGGCAAATTGTGATGTCTGGCTCAGCCCATCAAAAAATCGCTAAGACCTTGTGTTGGTTAAAAGAAAACTTTACCAGTCAATTTTCAATTGATGATTTAGCCCGTGATGCACACATGAGCCCGTCGACATTCAGACTGCATTTTCGTGATGTAGTAAAGATGAGTCCGTTGCAATACGTAAAAAACTTACGGTTGCAGGCGGCAAGGCAATTAATGCTGAATGAGCGAATTGATGTGGGCTCTGCAGCTTTAAAAGTGGGTTACGAGAGCCCATCGCAGTTTAGCCGCGAGTACACACGCTTTTTTGGCAAGCCACCGATTAAAGATATTTCAGCACTGCGGTTGCAACAAATCGCATAAAAAAGGGAGCGCTTGGCTCCCTTGTATTTAAAATCGTCTTTTTGGCATTCTCAGTTGTGAGTCAAACTCATCGGGGAATAAAATGGTGCCGTCGTCTTGGTCAGTGGGGAATACTGCAATCAGTAAATCATCTTGCTCAAGACCAGGTGTCCAGCGACTTAACCAGTCTTTTACAGGGATGGCTTTTGGTGTGCAGTCTTGCCATTCACCGGTTGCCCAACTTTGGGCAAATTCGCGGCTAGGCCATACAGGCACGCAGTCGTCATCTTCGTTTGAGAGCATGACGCAGCCATGTTCATCATTGAGGATCCACACTTGTTTAAACTCTTGTACCGTTTCAAACATATAAGCGAGTCGTTTCTTTGCGCCTAAGGCGAGTACAGTATCAAATTCAGTTTCAACACGTTTAGCAGTTGCATTATTCATGACAGGCTCACTCTTTTAGTTATACACAGCTACACCTTAATCATAAGGTGATAAATTAATATGACAAGTAAAGTTATTAGCTAAATTAATTTACTAATGCAGCAAAAAGATCGTCAGCAAGTTGTTGCAGAGATTTAGGGTCTTGATTTGTCAGCGCATAGGTACGAATACCGTATATGCCCATGACTAAAAAGCGTGCAAGTTGTTGCGCTGACTTGCTACTTACAAATTCGTTGTTATCTAGGGCTTTTTGAAGTTGCTCGGCGAGGGCATGCTCGTATGCATTAAGGTTGCTACGCAGCACAGTGCAAATTTGTGGGTCATTGCCTTCAACCTCAGAAATACTCTTCGTAAGTAAGCATACTTTAGCTACTTCACCTTCAATACACTCATCAACAATCACAGTTAAGTAATGTTTAAGAGTCGATAAAATTGATTGTTGGTCATTAAAAAGGGCTGTAAATTGTTGGTTTCTGTCTTTTTGATATTGCTCGGTGGCGGCTAAAAACAAGCCTTTTTTGTTGCCATAAGCCGCGTAAATAGAACCCGGGTGAAGGTGAGTCACTTCTTTTAATTTTTGCATACTGGTCTTCGCATAGCCATATTGCATAAAAGCATGCATGGCTTGGCGTAGTACAAATTCAGTATCAAATTCAGCAGTTCTCATTAAAGCTCCTCACGGTTTATAATACCAATCCGCAATAATACTTAGTCATTTTGAGGGATTAAACCTGTCGCTACCCGCGTTAAAAATTTCTGATTTAGAACAACTAAATAACGAAATTTTTGCCTTGTTATCAACGAGGTTTTCTTGCCTCAAAATAGACCACTTAATTAAGCGAATTGGTATAAACGAAGTTTACGTAATCTTGAACGATTATTCAAAATAAACCTTGAAGTATGTTTGTTTCGCCCTTATCTTGAATGTATGTTCAAGATAAGGATAAAACCATGACAACCGATTTACTTTCTCCGTTTAAACTAAATGACAGCATTGAGTTGCAAAACCGTGTACTAATGGCACCCCTTACACGCTGTATGAGCGACGATAATCTCGTACCTACCCAAGCAATGGTTGACTATTATGCGCGCCGTGCTGATGCGGGCTTAATTATTAGCGAAGCAACGATTATTCGCCCAGATTCACAAGGTTATCCAAATACACCAGGTCTATTTACTAGCGAACAAATTCAAGGTTGGAAGAAAGTCACCGATGCTGTGCACGCAAAAGGCGGCAAAATGTTTGCTCAGCTTTGGCACGTAGGTCGTGTTGCTCATCCTCACTTTTTTGGTGGTGATGTACTGGCACCATCAGCAATTGGTGTTGAAGGTTCGGTACCGAGAATGCGTGAGTTAACTTACGTTACTCCAAAAGCGGCAACCATTGAAGACATCCAAGGTTTAATTGCTGACTACGCAAAAGCCGCCGAAAACGCTATTGAAGCGGGTTTTGACGGGGTTGAAATTCATGGTGCAAATGGTTATTTAATCGATCAATTCTTACACTTTGCTGCCAACCAACGTGAAGATCAATACGGGCAAACACCAGAAAACATGTCGCGTTTTGCTCTTGAAGTCGTTGATGCTGTCGTGGCGGCAATTGGTGCAGATAAAACTGCATTACGCTTATCGCCAGGTGCGTATTTTAATATGACTGAAAGCGATGGTGATAAAGCAGTATTCGATTATCTATTACCAGCCCTTGAAACACGTAACCTTGCCTACTTACATGTTGGTATTTTTGATGACAGCATGCGCTTTGCAAGTTTAGGTGATAAGTCAGCGTCTGAATATATGCGCGGAGCGTACAAAGGTACGTTAGTAGGGGTAGGTAGCTATAGCTTTGAGTCGGCTAATCAAGCTATCGATAACAACCAATTTGATTTAATTGCGATTGGTCGTCCATTCATTGCGAACCCAGATTACATCAGCAAAGTTAAAAATGGTGAAACCTTAACACCATACAGCGATGAAATGCTGGCTGAACTGATTTAAGCAAACCTAATAATATTGTCCAACCAATAAGCGCTCAGTTAATTTAACTGGGCATTTTTTCTAATGCTTTCTTATTTATTAAACAGTTAAGTCTTAAATATGCCATGAAAATGCATTAATTGTTTAATTGTTGTGTCAAATATTTTGACCCTAAATGTAATACGCGCTCTGCATACTGTGCCCGCTTTTAAATACGTAACCTTGGAAAAACAATGAGCACAGTAGCAAAAAAAACAAAGCTAAGCCTTGTAGTCGCAACGCTTTTAGCAACATCGGCACATGCAAACACGAATAACGAAATTGAAGAAATTACCGTTGTTGCAAAGCCAACCAGTTATGCAAATAACGTTATTGAACCTGCGATGCTTGAGCAACAAAGTTCAGTATCAAGTGTGTTAGCCGTGATTGATAACCTACCGGGTATTAGCATCAACGAAGGTGATGCATTCGGTGGTGACGATTGGTCAACCACCATCACTATGCGTGGCTTTAGTATTGATGGTAATCAACAGCAATTAGGTATGACGATTGATGGTATTCCTAATGGTGGTTCTAACTATGGTGGCGGTGCAAAAGCAAACCGTTACTTAGACAGCGAAAACTTAGCAACGGTTGAAGTAGGGCAAGGTACGTCTGATATTGCCTCTGCATCACTCGAAGCATTAGGTGGTACTTTTAATTTTGTGAGTGCACAACCGAGTACCGAGCAAAGCACCACATTTGCTTATACAACGGGTGATCACAATGCTAGCCGCTACTTTGTGAAGCACGAAACTGGCACTGTGTTTGATAACACGCAAGCCTATATCAGCTATTCGCAAACAGACACTAGCCGCTGGATTGGTGATGGCAGCAATGGTGGTAAAGACAACCAGCACATCGAAGCGAAGTTTGTATCCGACTTTAGTGACTTAACCGTAACGGGTCGTGTTTCGTATGATGATGTTCATGAAATTAACTATAACAGCATTAGCATTAGTGAGTTTGAACAAAACCCTGATTGGGATCGTTTAACTTGGAATTGGACTGGCGTGCCGCATTTTGATCAAATGTTTGCTGAGGGCTGGGGTACACTGCGTGAAAATACCCTTGCGTATGTAAAGTTTGATTACGCGCTAAGTGCCACTTCAAACTTAAGCTTGTCGCCTTACTATCATAAAAACTCAGGTCGTGGCGATTGGATCCCGCCTTATTTAACGTCACCGGTTGATGATGATGGTAATCCAACAACGATTGGCGGCGAAAATGCTGGCAATTATGGCTTTACAGATAGTGAGGGTAACCCACTGGCACCTGCTGCAGGTTGTACGGCAAGTTTAGAGTGGCCATGGTCTTCAGGCCCTGGCTTAAACCCAGCCTGTTACCCAGATGATGCGATTCCGGTTATGTCGTATCGTCATACTCACTACAAAAAAGACCGCTTAGGTATGACCGGTGAATACCAAGTAACCCTTGGCAACCATGACATTGAAGCCGGTTTTTGGTTTGAACAAACAGACCGTGATGAGTCACGTGACTGGCATAAAGTTATTGATGCCCGTATTTATCATCACTTTGACCATACGCCGTATTGGACACAATATAAAAACACCTTCGAAACAGATACATTCAAGTGGTACGTACAAGACTCAATCAGTTTAGGCGACTTCACACTTAATTTAGGTGCTAAACAGTACCTTGTTGAGCTGCAGCGTTATAACCATTTTGAAGATGAGTACTCAGATAAAATCGACAGTGATTCAGACGTACTATTCAGCGGTGGTATGCTGTATCAGTTATCTGCAAGCACAGAGCTATTCACCAGCTACAGCGAAAACTTTGCGGCAATTAAAGATGGTGTACTTGAACGTGATTCATCAACACTGACCGAAATTGAACCTGAAACAGCTGAAAACATCGACCTAGGTGTGCGTTACAGCGATGACCGCTTAAGCTTAACAGCAACCGCTTACAGCATTGAATTTGATAACCGCATTACCTTTATTGCTCCGGGCAGTGATACCGATGGTATTGACTACACCATTGGCACGAACGGTTCTTACATCAACGTAGGTGGTATTGAGTCAACAGGTGTGGAGCTTTCTGCAAGCTATATGCTGACTGACAAATGGAATCTTTACACATCGTATACCTACAATAACTCTGAGTATCAATCGAACGATCCAAGTGCTTACAATAGCGATGGTGAGCTACTTGAGGATGCATCAGCCAGCTTTAAAGCGGGTGATGAAGTGATTGACTCAGCACAAGATTTATTTGTGGTATCGGCAGACTACTACAGTGGTGATTTCCGCTTTGGTTTATCGGCTAAATACACAGGTGAGCGTTTAGGTGCATGGACTGATGAACAAAGCCGTTCGCGTAACGAGGTTGATGGTTACACCTTGGTTGATTTAAACATAGGTTATAACACGAGTCTTGATTCTGGAGTGTTTAAATCAATCGACCTTGCATTTGTGGTGAATAACCTGTTTGATAAATCATATCTCGCAGGTGGCACAGGTAATGGCTCTACCTACTTTATTGGTGCACCACGTACCGCAGCTTTAACACTTACAGCGCAGTTTTAAGTAATAAGCTAACGTTTTAAATAGCCCATCGTTGATGGGCTTTTTTGCAGGTGAAATATGAAAAAATTAATTTTAGCCACGGCGGTTTTAGCAGCATCACTATTAAGCTTAAACAGTAAAGCTGCAGACAATGTTGTACTCGTGACTCTTGATGGCCTTCGCTGGCAAGAAGTGTTCTCTGGTGCAGATAAAAACCTAATCGATAACACTGATTTTGTTGCAAATACAGATGAACTAAAGGCGCTTTTTTGGCGAGATGATCAAGCACAGCGTACTCAAGCGTTAATGCCATTTTTTAGCGAAACATTGGCAAAGCAAGGCGTTTTGATTGGCGATAGAACGCAAGGCTCATTGATGTCGGTAAGCAACCCGTGGTATTTCTCATACCCAGGTTACAGTGAAATTTTAACCGGCGTAGTAGACGAAAATATCGATAGTAACGATAAAGTGCCTAACCCCAATAAAACCATTTTAGAGAGTTTAAATTCTCAGCCAGAGTTTAAAGGTAAAACCGCGCTTTTTGGTAGCTGGGATGTGTTTCCCTATATTGTAAATCGTGAGCGTAGTGGGGTTTATGTTAATGCCGGCTTTGAAGCTTTTGATGCTGTGAAGTCAGCCGAAGTGACTCTGCTAAACCAAATGCAAAGCGAGATCCCAAGCCCTTGGCATAATGTGCGCCTCGACAGCTTTACCTACCGATTTGCCAAACAATATTTATTAAATAAACAGCCGCGTTTACTTGTTATTAGCTTGGGTGAAACCGATGACTTCGCCCATAACGGTAAATACGATGCTTATTTAAAATCGGCTAAACAAAGTGATGCGTTTATTCGTGACCTTTGGCAAACAATTCAACAAACACCGGGCTATAAAGACAACACCACAATGATTATTACCACCGATCATGGCCGTGGCAGCCATGCTGATGATTGGCAACATCATAGTTCGAAGCGTGCTTTAGCTCGTTCAGAACAAGGTAAGCAACGTTTTCCAAACGGTATTGTTGGCTCTGAGCATATTTGGTTAGCGGCGATTGGCCCAGATATAAAAGCAACAGGCTTAATTAAGCCAAGCAATGAGCTCAAACAAGCGCAAGTAGCGGCAACTGTGCTGAATATTTTAGGCATTAACAGTCAGCAAGTTAACCCGAAAATGGCCGCGCCAATTAAGGAGATTTTAAAATGAGTTTAACTTTTGGTTTGTTCAAAAGCGCCTTATCTGGGTTAATGCTGGTTAGTAGTGTGAGTGCGATTGCCGCGCCAAGTAAAATTTTGTTTGGCTCATGTGGTCATCAAGACAAAGCTATTCCAATTTTTGATGCCATCAACAAAGAGCAAGCCGATTTATTTATGTTCCTTGGCGATAACATTTATGGTGATACCGAAGATATGACGGTACTTGCCGATAAATATCAACGTTTAGGGCAAAAGCCAGGCTTTAAAACATTACGTGCGAATACGCCGATAATAGCCATGTGGGATGACCATGATTATGGCGAAAATGACGCTGGCAGCGAATACCCCAAAAAACAGCAATCACGAAAAATCATGCTCGACTTTTGGCAAGAGCCAGCAGGTTCTGCTCGCAGAACTCGTGAAGATGGTATTTACACTTCGTACACGTACGGTGAAGGTGAGCAAACAGTAAAGGTGATCATGCCTGATCTGCGTTTTAATCGTGCGCCGTTAAATCATGTATCAGCGATGACCTATCAACTTGAGCGTAAACCTGCAAAACAAGGGCCTTATAGTCCAACAACCGATAAAAACGCCTCTATGCTTGGCGAAAACCAATGGCAATGGCTCGAACAAGAGCTTAAGTCAGATGAAAAGATAAAAATCATTGTCTCAAGCTTACAGTTATTGGCTGATTTTACAGGCTGGGAGTCATGGGCTAATTATCCGGCTGATCGTGAGCGTTTATTTGCGCTTATTAAAAAGCATAAAGTAAATGGTGTGATTATTGTCAGTGGCGATACCCACTGGGGTGAGCTGTCTAAGTATCAACAAAACCTAGATTACCCGTTATATGAGATGACTAGTTCTGGGCTTACAGAAAAGTGGAAAGATGTTAGCCCTAATAAACACCGTGTGGGTGATTACACTCATGAGGTAAACTACGGCGATTTAACAATCGATTGGCAAAAAGCAGACCCTACCATTCGTATTGCGCTTAAAGGTATTAAGGGTGATGAGATAATGCACACTGAGTTCGCGTTATCGACGATAAGCCCATACCAGTAAACATTGCCTGCTGCGCATATCCTAAACACATGCCCGCAGCACATGCCTGCAAACATGGAATAAGCCTTGTTTGCGGGTATTTCTCTCTATCCCATCTAATTAAAATATCTTACACTGTGTCAATTAGTTAGTTTCAAGCAAGGACAGTGTAAAGTGCTGAATATAATTCAATCAAATCGCATGGAAGCACTGCAAGCGCGGTTTCACGCTCTTCTTAAAGTTAATCCGCTAACGAGCCCTTTTAAAAAAGAAATTGTGCTCGTGCAGTCACCGGGTATGTCGCAGTGGCTAAAAATAGGTTTAAGTGAACACTTAGGGATTGCCGCTCAGGTTGATTTTCCGCTGCCTTCGAGTTTTATATGGCAGCTTTACCAACAATTATTGCCTGATGTACCCAGTGAATCACCGTATAACAAAGCGAACCTTGCTTGGAAGCTGTTTGCTATTTTACCAAACTGCATTGATGAGCCGCTGTACTTACCACTTAAAACCTATTTAGATGGTGACAGTGAAGGGCAAAAAACCTTTGCTTTGTGCGAGAAAATTGCCGACGTTTATGACCAATATTTAATGTATCGCCCCAATTGGATTGCCACTTGGGAGCAGGGCATCGATGAACTTGATGATGTTGATGTGGGCATTGCACCATGGCAGCCAGATCTCTGGCGTAAGCTGGTGGCGCACAGTAAAGAACTAGGGCAAAGCCAATATCACCGCGCCAATATGCAAGACAAACTCCTTGCAGCCCTTGAAGAAATGGACGCAAGCCTATTACCTGAGCGCATTACTTTATTTGGTATTTCTGCAATTGCGAGTAGCCAGCTTGAAGTATTTCAGGCCATTGCGAAAAAAACGCAGGTGTTTTTGTTTTTCTTTAACCCGAGTGAGCATTATTGGGGCGACACACTCGATGAAAAAACAGCAGCCAAGATTGCCGCTAAATATGCTAAACGCCCGCAGTTGCAAGCGCTTGAAGACAGCGCTAAAAACCCTGATCACGAGTACTTTTTTATTGGTAACCCGTTACTCGCGTCGTGGGGTAAATTAGGCCGAGACTATTTTGAACAGTTACTGCAACTAGATGCGCAGTGGCTTGACGGATTCGATAACGAGTTTGATCAAAGCTTGTTATCGCAAATACAGTCAGAAATTTACCAATTAGCTTTTAAGGGTGAGTCATTAACGCCTGATAAAGAATGGTTTATTAATGACGAAGGCAAGTTGCCAATTCAGGCAGACGATACCAGCATTGTGCTGAGCGATTGTCACACGCCACTTCGTGAAGTAGAACGACTACATGATTACTTACTCAATTTATTCAATGAAAATAAAGCGCTAACACCAAAAGATATTATTGTAATGATGCCAGATGTTGGCACATACAGCCCGTATATTGAGGCGGTGTTTGGTGGTGCCGAAGGGCGACGTTTTATTCCTTATGCGTTAGCCGATTTAGCGATAGAGCAAGAAAAACCAGTACTTAGCTCGTTTGCTAGTTTAGCCGATTTACCTTACTCACGCTTTGGTGTGTCTGACATTCTTGATTTACTGCAAGTCACACAAATTGCCGAGAAGTTTAACCTCGAATCCCATGAATATGAGCAAATTGGTTTTTGGCTTGAGCGTGTTGGCGTTAAATGGGGCTTAGATGCAGCCCACAAAGACAGTTTTGGCTTACCCGCGATAGATTTAAATACCTGGCAACATGGCTTAAACCGCTTGTTATTAGGTGTTGCACAACGTGATGAGCAATTGCCGTTTTCGGGGATTTACAGCGCCGATGAAGTTGAAGGTATGGCACTGAATACCTTAAATAAACTTATTGAATTTATTGATGTACTGGCCCGTTATAAAACTAAGTTGCAAGCTGATGCACCGCTTAACGAAAAGGCAGATATTCTAAAAGAGTTATTAAACGATATATACAGCGATGAAGGCGAACAAAGCTGGGATTTATTAGTGCTGCAAAAAGTGCTCGATACATTGATTAAGCATTATGACAATGGCGATTACCAACAAGCCGTTTCGCAGCGTATTGTGAGTTACTTGGTTAAACAAGGTATTCAAGAAAAAGGCGTAGGGCAGCGCTTTTTAGTGGGGCAAGTAAACTTTTGTACGTTGATGCCAATGCGTGCGGTGCCATTTAAAGTGGTGTGCATGCTAGGTTTAAATGATGCAGATTACCCGCGTACCGTTCAGCCAATCGGTTTTGACTTAGTGCCTTTCTCAAAACGCCAAAAAGGCGACCGCTCTCGCAAACTTGATGACCGTTACCTGTTTTTAGAAGCGATTTTAAGTGCCCGTGAGAATTTATACATCAGTTATATTGGCCGTTCTTGTTTTGATAACCAACCAAGAATGCCCTCAACTTTAGTGAGCGAGCTTTTGGAATACATAGCCCGTAGCTTTGAGTTTGCTGATCAAGACACTCACTTAAAGCTACCAGAGGCGCTGATTAATTATCAGCACTTACAGCCATTTAACCCGGCTTATTATCTGACCACTAACAAAGAAGGTAATAAAAGCCAAACTGATGACGAGCAAAAAGCAAACAAACAGTTAGCCACACAATTACACAGCTATAACCCTGTGTGGATGCCAACTCAAGCTGTTAACCCTGAGCCACAGAAAGCGCTTAGTGTACAGCCAGAAAGCAGTGTTGAGTTAACTCAGTTTATTCGCAGTATTTGCCAGCCGCACGAGAGCTTTTATCAACAAAGTTTGGGTTTACGCTTACCGCAATTTAACGATATTGCTAAAGATGAAGAGCCATTTAGTTTAGACGCATTACGCCGCTACTTTTACCTTGACGAAATTCTCGAAGCGAGCATTCAAGAGCTACCGCTTAACAAAGCGCAAATTATGCAGCGCGGTGAATTACCTCAAGCCCATGTTGGCGATCTTGTGTTTGAAAGTATGCAGCACCGAGTTGATGCGCTTGCTGGGCAAGTAAAAGCGCATATTCAAGGTGATGAAGCATTACCCGTTGAAGTAAATATTAAAATAGCCAATACCACACTAGAGGGTTGGTTAAATCATATTTATGGTCAAAAACAGGTGTTTTATCGCACCGCCAGTATTAAAGCAAAAGATGTAATTCGTGGCTTTGTGCATCATTTAGCGGCGCAAATAATGGGTCAGCCAGTCGAAACCCTTATTCTTGGTTTAGACAAGCAAATTAGTTTTTCACCCTTGTCAGAAGACGATGCCCGCAAGTATTTAAACGATTGGTTCTCGCTTTATGAAACGCTTTTAACTCGCCCAGTGGCGTTTTTTCCGGTCAGTGGTTACGAGTACATAAAAACAGATAAAGACATGGTTAAAGCAAACAATAAATTCGCGCCGCAATACATAGGCATAGGTGAAGGTGAAAACCCATACATTCGCTTAACCATTAAAAGCCTTAAAGACTGTGAAGAAGAGTTTATAAAATGGAGCGAGCTGCTGTTATCGCCAATTGTTGAATTAGCACAGGAGGCAGATCATGCAAACGCTTAATCCAATGAGTATGGCGCTGTGTGGGCAAAGCCTTATTGAAGCCAGTGCCGGTACAGGTAAAACCTACACCATTACAGGTTTGTATTTACGGTATTTGTTGGGCTTACAAAAAGCGACTGGTGAAGATGAACAATTAAATACGCCTCTAAGTGTTGAGCAAATACTGGTGGTGACTTTCACCGAGGCCGCAACTCAAGAAATTAAAGACCGTGTACGGGCGCGTATAATCAATGCCAGAGATGCACTGCTTGGTAAAAAGCCCGATGATGAGCTGATTGAGCAAGTAATTAACGAGGTGACTGACAAACACGCCGCATTTGATTTGCTAGACGCCGCGGCAAAGTCGATGGATGAAGCCGCTATATTCACTATTCATGGCTTTTGTCAGCGAATGCTGAAACAACATGCTTTTGAATCAGGGGTGGCGTTTAACTTAGAGTTTATTTTAGATGAGCGTGAGCTTATTCAAGAAACCCTTAATGACTTTTGGCGTGCTTTTGTTTACCCACAATCGAAAGAGCGCACGCAAGCAATTACCGATATTTTCCCTGTGCCTGCGTCACTGTACTCACAGGTGGTGAGTTTACTCAATAAACAAGGGGCAACAATTACCCCTGAGTATAACCTTGATGAAATATGGCAAGCGCGCGACAACTTTGTGGCAAAAGTACCAGCATTTAAAACGGCGTGCCGTGATAGTGAATTTATTAATGCCGTAAAAGCGTCTGATTTAAGTGGCTCAAAAACTCCAGGTCGAAAAAACAGCCTTGCTGCGCTTGAAGAGTATATAAACAATGATGAGCTATTTTTTGTATTTGGTACCAGTAAATACTCGTTCGAAGTGTGGAGCACAGAGAATTTAAGCGACCCTGCAAATTATAAGAAAAACGGCAGCTTGCTGAGTCATGCAATGCTGGCTCAGTTTGATGAAATGGCTGAACTGAGTAGCCTTATCAATAACGGATTGAATATTGCGATAGTGCAATATGCTGCTAAATGGGTGGCAAGTGCATTAGCTAAACGCAAGCAAGAGCAAGGCGTTATTACTCCAGATGACTTACTGAGTAATTTGCATCAAGCGCTTTTAAGTGAGCAAGGCCAAGCATTAAGTGAAAAAATTGCCGCTTTATTTCCGGTTGCCATGATTGACGAATTCCAAGATACCGACCCAGTTCAATATGGCATTTTTAGCCGTATTTATGGCAATAAAAACACCACGCTTGCCATGATAGGTGACCCTAAACAGGCTATTTATGGATTCCGTGGTGCAGATATTTTTACTTATATTGGTGCAAAACAAGCTGTTTCAGAGGGCAAGCAATACACCCTAGATACCAACTACCGCTCAAGTGAAGGGGTTGTTGATAGTGTAAACCGCTTATTTGCTAAAAATAAAAATAGCTTTATTTATAACGATGCGATCCCATTTCAAAAGGTCAATGCCAAAGGAAAACAGCAAGAAAAAGCGTTTTTAATAAACGGTGAAATGCCAAGTGCGTTTGAATTTTCGGTTTTTGTTGATGAATACGCCGAAGCTAACAACAAGCCAACCAGCAAAGGGGTTGCTCAACAAGCATTGGCTTTGCAATATACGAAAAAAATCACTGAACTACTCAAGCAAGCTAATGCAGGCCATGCGACTATTGCAGGAAAACCTCTCACGGCCGCTGATATCTGTGTGTTAGTGCGTGACCGAAACGAAGCACAGTTGATGAAAACAGCACTGGCAGAAGCCGCCATTGCCAGCGTGTATTTATCCCGTGATAGTGTGTTTAACCAAGAGCTTAGTCATCATTTACTGAACTTTTTAACGGCATTGCATGGACAGTATGATGAATCATTACTGCGTGGTGTACTAGCAGGGCCATTGTTTTGTTTAAGCTACAACCGTATTTATGAGCTTCACGAAAATGAAAGTGCATGGCAAGAACATCTAAACTTTTTTGCTCAGCTTGCCCACATTTGGCATAAACAAGGCGCAATGGCGATGCTAGAGCGTTTATTAAGCCATAATCAACTTGCAGCGCGCTGGCAAGGCTTAGGCTACAACGTTGAACGCTGGCTCACCGATTTCCGTCATTTAGGTGAAATCTTACAGCAAAAGCAAATTGAGCTTGAGGGCACCCACAGATTGCTGCGTTGGTTTGCGCAAAAAGTCAGTCAACAAGATGGCGAAGCGGTGCAAGTTCGCCTAGAAAGCGATGCTAATTTGGTGAAAATTGTCACCATGCACGCCTCAAAAGGCTTAGAGTACCCGATTGTATTCATGCCGTTTGCCTGCGGTTATCGCGAAAGCAATGAAGCCCTTTACCATAAAGACGGTAAGCTGATTTATGACCTTGCTAAAAGTGACGACGCAATGCAAAAAGCAGAGCAAGAGCGCTTAGCTGAAGATTTACGCTTACTTTACGTAGCATTGACTCGTGCCGTGCATTTTTGTTCTGTGGGGATGTATAACATTGCCCAAGGTCGCAGTGCTCGCCCTGGTATTCAAAGTACCAGCATTGGCCACGTATTATTTGCAGGGTTAGAGATTAAATCGGGCGATGAATGGCGCGCGTTGTTACAACAATTTTGTGAAGACTCTGCGCACATGTACTATGAGGCGTTTAGCCAAGCAGATGAGCTAGAAAAGTTAACATTTGCTGGTGCAGACAGTGAGCAAGCCTATCAAGTTAATACTGTAAAAGCAGACATTCAGCGTGATTGGCGCTCAACCAGCTTTAGTAGCTTAACGCTGAAAAAGCATACTGATCATATAGAGCTTGGCCGCAGTGATGAAGACCACGAAAAAGATGAGTTTTTACCCCAAAACGCCAATGCTTTAACTCCTTACAGCTTCCCTAAAGGGGCAAAGCCAGGTAGTTGTTTGCATGAAATATTTGAGCAATTAGACTTTACTGACCCTTATGCGTTAAAGCGTCCAGCCACTGAGCAAGACGACCACGCACTAGATAAAGTGATCAAAACGTTATTCGAAAAATACCATATTGACGATAGCTGGCAGGAAATGACCGAGCAGTGGATCCTTGCTGCACTGAGTTGCCCATTAAACGATAAAGGGCTTAGTTTATCAGTACTTGAGCCCGATACCTGTTTGGTCGAAATGGAATTTAACTTACCCTTGTTATCACTCTCAAGCGATAAGCTTAACCAGGTTTTAGTTAAACATTTTAACTTACCCGGGCAGCTTGATTTTAGTGAGGTGCAAGGCTTACTAAAAGGCTTTATAGATTTAATATTTTGCTGGCAGGGTAAGTATTATATTCTTGATTATAAATCGAACTTTTTAGGCAATAGTGCGGCTGACTACCAACATGAGCAACTAGAGCAAGCCATGACCAGTCACCAGTATCATTTGCAGTATTTGATATATACCGTGGCATTGCACCGCTTATTAAAACAACGTATTCAAGATTACGATAGCGATACGCATTTAGGCGGTGTTTACTACACCTTCTTACGTGGTATGAGCGAAGGGCAAGGGGTGTATTTCAATCAGCTAACAAAACAGCAAATAACTGAGCTTGATAGCTTATTCGCACAAGGAGCCATGCTATGAGTCAAATGACATTCGGCTTTGATTACCATGAGCCAAACGAGCCAATGAATAAGCAACCACAGCAGCCAGCACAACATGCCCAAAGCGATTCAGTGTTACCTGCCACAGAGCTTAAAACGCAGCCTTTACTGAGTTATTTACTTGAAGCAAAACGTATTCGCTTAGTTGATGTGAAACTAGCAGAGCTATTGACTGGCACAGAAACAGTAGCCGATTCACAATCGTTGATAGAGAATAACAAAGCAGCGCATAGTGAGGTTTTTTACCTGATTTTATTGCTTGCGGCCGCGCAGCAAAGTCAGCACAGTTGTTTAGAGCTCGTGAATATAAACTGGCAAAACCCGTTTGAAATTAAACAGCAAAGCCTAGCTGATGCCAGCATTGCAGCCCCTGAGGTTTTAACCCCGTTTGCGACAGAATTTGGCCTTTCTGAGGCCGTTAATAAACTAATGAATGCTGAGTGTGTCGGGGACGACAAACCACTGCTATTGTTTGCGAATAAACTTTACTTTGCCCGATTGGCAGAGTACGAAACCACACTGGCTTCGCGTTTACATCATTTAGCAACGAAAGAACTCACACTTGATGAAGCCGAATTAACCGCATTACTTGAGGTGTATTTTCCTAATAGTGAACATACAACAAACCCAAGCGATCCTATTAAAACATTAAACTGGCAAAAAGTAGCCTGTGCAATTGCTGCAACAAAAGGCTTTAGTGTGATCACTGGCGGCCCGGGTACCGGTAAAACCACCACGGTAACTAAGCTACTAGCCATATTACAATCTTTGTATGCCAGTGCGCCGCTAACAATTAAGCTGGTTGCACCGACAGGCAAAGCAGCAGCGCGTTTAACCGAGTCGATTTTAGGGGCAAAGCAAAAGCTCAGTATGATCCCTAATAATATCGCGCCACTTATTCCTGACAGTGCGCAAACGATTCACCGTTTACTGGGTGTTATTCCGCATACCAATAAGTTTCGCCATAACAAGCGTAACCCGCTGCATTTAGATGTACTGATCATTGATGAAGCATCAATGGTTGATTTGTCACTTATGGCAAAACTCATCGAGGCATTACCGAGCCATGCAAGGCTTATTTTACTCGGTGATAAAGACCAATTAGCCTCGGTTGATACGGGCAGTATTCTTAGCGACCTATGCCAAGGGCTAGAGCTTGGCAAAATGCCTGATTACAGCAGTGAAAGAGCAGCGCAGCTTAATCGCGTTTGTTTTAATAATCAGAGCGAAATACCCGCGGCAAGCAGTCATTTTGTACTTAACGATTGTATTGCGTTTTTACAGCAAAGTTATCGTTTTGATGGCAGCAGCGGCATTGGTCAATTAGCTCAAGCTGTAAATACCAATAACAGTGGCTTACTGGGCTATGTTGAGCAAACGATTAATCAAGGTGGCTTTAAAGACCTTAAACTTAATTACAGCGTAATTAGTAAACCGATTGAGCAATTTGTGCAACAAGCGGCGTTGCAATATCACGATTATTTGCAGCTTATCCAGCAAGGGGCAAGTGTTGCCAGTGTGCATAGATCATTTGCGCATTATCAGTTGTTAGCTGCAGTCAGAGAGGGCGATTATGGTGTAAATAGCCTTAATCAGCGTATTGAAAAAGCACTGGCTCAACAAGGTTTAATCTCGCCATATCAAAGGCATTACGTGGGTATGCCAATTATGATCAGCCAAAACGACTACCAGCTAAAACTGTTTAATGGCGACATAGGTATTTTAATGCACGATGAGCAAGGTCAGTTAAAAGCCATGTTTGTTGATGAACAAGAAAATATTCGTGCCTTTTCGCCCGCACGCTTACCAGCTCACGACAAAGTGTATGCCATGACAATTCATAAGTCGCAAGGTTCTGAATTTGCTTACACAGCAATGATTTTACCACCAATAAAACAGGCTAATCAGGGCATTAATAGGCAATTGGTTTACACGGGTATCACCCGCGCGAAAACCACATTTGAGCTGGTGGCAGATAAAAATGTATTGCTTATGGCAATGAATAAATCTGTTACTCGTGCATCGGGTTTATACGATAGGTTAAAACATGAAGCTAGTTAAAGTAACGAGTGATCAACTCAACGAGTTAATGGGTTGGTTTAACTCAGAGGCTGAACTGCGTATTTGGTCTGGGCCATTTTTTAATTACCCATTTGATACGCAAAGCTTTAAAAATGATTTAAACCTAGATGCGCTGAATTCCTACGCGTTGGTTAATGACGAAGGCCAGATGTTAGGGTTTGGTCAATACTATCTACGTGAAGGTCGTTGCCATTTAGGACGGCTAGTTATCGCGCCAAGTGAGCGAGGCAAAGGTCTTGCGAAAGTGTTGATAAATTTACTAGGAGAGCAGGGCAAACAGCAGTTGCAGTGTGATAGCTTGTCGTTGTTTGTATATACCCATAATACCCTTGCTAAAACAACTTATGAAAAAATGGGGTTTATTCAAACCCAATACCCCGCTGACATGCCACTCGATGGTTGTATTTATATGACCTGCTAAGAGCGTTTAAAGCTGCTTTTACGAAACAGATTAGGTTGCCAGCCAAAGTGTATGGCGCCTAATCGTAAACATACAGTCACCGTAAATGCGCCAATAATGCACCAAATATAACTCACCTCAAGGGTGAATAAAGCCGCGTAAGTTAACCCGCCAGATAAGCAAGCGGTTGAATAGAGCTCTTCGCCCATTACCAGAGGCACTTCTCTACAGATCACATCACGCATCAGGCCACCAAAAATACCCGTGGTCATGCCCATGGTGATGGCAACAATCATATCTGCGCCACCAATCAGTGCCTTTTCGATACCAATAATGTTGAAAATAGCCATCCCTACAGCATCCATTAATAGCATGGTGGTGTTACTTAAATCGGGTAAGTGACGAATTGATAGAATAGACGCGAATATGGCTATGTAAGTTGCGTACAAATAATCGGGCTGAGCTATCCAAAATACCGGTTTGTTAAGCAATATGTCTCGAAGTGTTCCACCACCCAAGGCGGTAACTGTGGCAACAACCACCACACCAAAACCACCAACACTTTTTTCATGGCCCAGCAAGGTGCCAGAAATAGCAAAAAACGCTACACCGATAATGCTTAAAAAATGAAAGTATTCTGATGTCATGGGGCTTCCTTACCTGTTTATAGTAACTAAACCCTAGCAAAATGAACTTTATTGATGCTGAACAGCTAAGAAAATAGGGCGGGTAGTGATGTCACCCGCCGGTAAGAAAATAATTATTATTTTAGGTAATCAACCACTAATTGCGTCATTGCATTTACGCCAAGCTGTAAGGCTTTTTCGTCTGCAAAAAAGTGTGGTGAATGGTTACTTGGTGCTGTGACTGCATCTTGACCTTTTGGTGTGACACCTAAGAAAAAGAACATGCCTGGTGTTTCTAAGGCGTAGTAACTAAAGTCTTCGGCACCTGTGATAAGTGGCGTTGTGATCAGGTTTTCTTTGCCAACCACACCAGCAAGAGTTGGTGTCATTTTCTTGGTTAATTCAACATCGTTCACTGTTACTGGGTAACCATGGTCAATGTGAACATGTGCTTCTGCGCCACCTGATTCAGCTACCATCTCAGCGGTTTTAGCTAAACGTTTTTTAATGTCAGCACGCATTTCTTGGTCAAAGGTACGAATTGTGCCAACCATTTCAACTTGATCAGGAATGATGTTGTTACGCACACCGCCATTAATGGCACCAAATGAAACCACAGAAGGTGCTTTGGTTACATCAACTTGGCGTGAGGCAATAGTTTGTGTTGCCATAATAATTTGTGATGACGCCACAATTGGGTCAACCCCATTCCAAGGGCGTGAGCCGTGAGTTTGGCGACCTTTTACTGTGATTGTAAATTTGTCGGCGCTGGCCATTAGCGGCCCTTCACGAAAACCAATTTGTCCGGTATTAAGTGAACTGGTTACGTGTAAACCAAATACGGCTTCTGGCTTTTCTTTAAATAAGCCTTCTTTAAGCATAAGCTCTGCACCGCCTTCTTCGCCATCAGGAGCACCCTCTTCAGCAGGTTGGAAGACAAACAGAATATCACCCGCGAGCTCTTCTTTAATTTTTACTAAAGACTCAGCGGCTGCCATTAAAATAGCCACATGGTTATCATGACCACAGGCATGCATTACGCCAACGGTATTGCCTTTGTACTCTGTTGTTTGAGTTGACGCGAAAGGTAAGTCTACTTGCTCTTTTACAGGTAGTGCATCCATATCTGCACGCAGCGCAATAAGCGGGCCTTTTTTGCCCCCTTTAAGTTTGGCAACCACACCGGTATGAGCCACACCTGTTTGAACCTCAAGGCCTAACGAACGTAAATGCTTAGCCACGTATTTGGCTGTTTCAAACTCACGGTTACTAAGCTCTGGGTATTGGTGTAAATGACGGCGCCATTTAATAACTTTTTCGCTGACGCTTTTATTGGCAGATTTAAGTTCAGTATTAACATCACTCGCAAATGCAGGGGTAGAAATAGCACTGAGAAGTAGGCTGGTCGAAAGTAGTTTGTTTAACATCCCGTATCCTTTTATTATTTAGATATCCAAACAACCTGTGAAACGCTGAATTCTGCATTTTGAGGTGGCTTGGATATATGCACACTACACCAATGTAAAGGATAAACACTTGAATGAACAATACCTTTCGGTAATTAACCAAGACAAATGGTTTAAAAATCGCACACAATTATTTAGGGACAAGCTAGTAAAAAATGCTAAATTAATCACCTTAAATGCGGGTGATGCATTGTTTTTGCGTGGTGATGAAAATACCGGTCTGTATTGTGTTATTAATGGTGTGCTTAGAGTTTCTGGGGTCAATAGCCAAGGCAAAGAAGCCGTGCTCAGTTTTGTAACCGGTGCTATGTGGTTTGGTGAAGTGGCTTTGTTTGATGGTGGTAAACGCACCCACGATGTGTATGCTCAAACTGCGGTACGACTTTTACACGTACCTGAGCGGGCATTAACTCAGTTATTACAAGAGCATCCTGCTTATTGGCATGATTTTGGTCTGCTGCTTACCAATAAAGTGCGAAACCTGTTTGACTCATTAGAAGATCACGCACTCCTTACAGCAAAGCAAAAGGTGAGTAAGCGGTTATGCATGCTTTTTCAATCGTCACACCAAAGCTGTTTGCCGCTTACCCAGCAACAACTTGCCGATATGACTTATTTAACACGGCAAACTATTAATCAAATATTACAATCTCTGCAAGCTGATTCAATTATTAATCTTAAATATCAATCGATTGAAATTATTGATATCGATAAATTGCAATCTCAATGCTAGTTTGGAACTAAAATTGCTACAAAGTTGTAATCAAGCTTAAATGGAAGACAACTTGTGGCAATTACATTTCATAATCAATATAACCCTTATCACGCTTCGGCTGCTGCTAAGCTGTCGCAAACGGCTCGCACTGAGGGTGTGAAAGCCATGCATACGCCAGCATCTTCAGCACAACAACTTTTACAAAAGCAGCCTGAGTCCAGCTCTTTTTTAGCACAAGCTCAAGAAGCTTTGGTTTATCAGCGGCTCGGGGTTGATAAAGAGAAAATTGATGAAATAAAAGCGCAAATAGGGAAGCTTGCTGAACAAATGCAACAACAAGGTGCCGATACTAAAGCACTGCAAGAAAAAATGAATGAGCTGCAAGCGATGCTCGATGAAGAGTATCAAAAAGGTCGCGAACGCATGGATATGCGACCAGAAGCTGAAAAAGGCAAGGTTATTGATGCGCTGGTTTAATGTGTGAGTTTAAGCTAGCAACTTTAAATGTCGTCTAGTTGACATTCTTGGCGGTGAATTTTCTGCTAATCTGAATTTTGAACACAGTTTTGGCAGGAAAAACAATGAAAACATTAAAACAACAACTGACAAATTACGCCCTCTATCACCGTTCTAAACGCAATATTGTCACTCACTTTATCGGCATCCCATTAATTGTGTTTGCAATTATTTGTTTATTGCAACGCGTCACGCTTATCTCAGAGCCTGCTGTTATCTCCTTGGCAACCGTGGTAATTGCGCTCACCTGTCTTTATTACTTAATGCTTAGCTTATCTTTGGGGTTAATTATGGCTGTATGCTTAATTTTGTTAAGCATTGCTGCTGAGCCTGTGGTGTCGCTTTCAACAGAGTTATGGCTAGCTGTGAGCATTGGCAGTTTCGTTGTTGGTTGGGTGTTTCAGTTTATTGGTCACTATTTTGAAGGTAAAAAGCCAGCCTTTGTTGATGATTTAATTGGTTTGGTCATAGGGCCGTTATTTGTATTAGCAGAGTTCTTGATTATGCTTGGTTTTTATAAAGATATTGCTGATCATATCGAACAACATGCAGGGCCTAATAAAGCATAACAACAATAATAAGGAACACACATGCAATTAAATGGTAAAACAGTTTGGGTTACTGGGGCATCTTCTGGAATTGGTGAGGCACTTTGTGAGCAATTGGCGGCAAAAGGGGCAACGCTAGTACTGTCTGCCCGTAATGAGGAAAAACTCAACGCTCTTAATACAAGACTCGGCGGTAATCATCATGTGGTCGCCCTTGATTTGGCAAAGCCCGAAGCCTTACTTGAAGATATGCCAGCAGTGATCGAGCGAATTGGCCGCATTGATGTGCTTATCAATAACGGTGGGGTGTCGCAGCGTAGTCTATTTTTAGAAAACGAATTTACGGTTTATCGCCAACTGATGGAAGTAAACTATTTTGGTTTAATTGCTTTAACTAAGGCGGTCGTACCACAGATGGTGAAGCAAGGTATGGGCATGGTGGTATCAATTAGCAGTGTAGCGGGTAAAGTCGGTTCAAAATTCAGAACTGGTTATTCGGGCTCTAAGTATGCAGTTGTGGGCTTTATGGATTGCTTAAGGGCAGAACTAGCCGACAAAAATGTGAATTGCCTGACTATTTGCCCGGGTTCAATTAAAACAGCCATTGCGCATAATTCGTTAGATGGCCAAGGTAAACCGCAAAATAAGCCCGAGGAATCAATCGAAAACGGCATGGATGTGGCAAAAGCGGCTGCAAAAATGATTAAAGCCATTGAAGCCGAGAAAGATGAAGTTGTTATTGGTGAAGGAATAAGTGGTTTAGCACCGACTATCAAGCGTTTTTTCCCGGGCTTTTTTAATCGCCTCACAGCAAAAATGAATTACCGATAATCCATTGTCATTTGTTAGCGAATGATTCTCAGTAAACAATGCGCAACTTGGGTTGCGCATTTTTTGTACCAAATGGTCGGATTATTATCACTTTAATCGATAAAAGGCACTAGTTTGCTATGGTTAAACGGGGATGGATTAGCATACAATGGGGTAAAAGTAGTCCAAACAAGAGAGAACAACAATGGCCGCATTTGGTACTGTATTTATGCCACAAATGATCCAAGCACGTTTTGCTGATAACTCATGGAGTGAAAGCGCGCTGGTCCCATCTGATAAAATCGAATTACATGCAGGTGCTCACGTATTACATTACTCAAGCACCTGTTTTGAAGGATTAAAAGCATTTCGTCACGAAGATGGCTCGGTCTATATCTTTCGTATGGATGCTAACATTGCGCGTATGAAACAAAGCTCTAAGTTACTTAACTTACCTGACTTTGACGAAAGCATGCTTGAGCAAATGATCAAAGACATTGTAAAAGAATACGCAGACGAAACACCAACACCGCCGGGTTCAATGTATATTCGCCCAACTCACATTGGTACAGAAGCGGCAATTGGTAAAGCGGCTGCACCGTCAATGAGTTCCTTGCTTTATGTATTGCTTTCGCCAGTAGGTGATTATTTCTCAGGCGGTGCTACAGCATTACGTGTATTACTTGAAGAAGACGGCATGCGCTGTGCACCACACATGGGAATGGTTAAAAGTGGTGGTAACTATGCAAGTGCATTAGGTCCAATTTTAGAAGCTCGCTCAGAGCATCAAGCAGACCAAATTTTATTCTGCCCTGGTGGTGATGTACAAGAAACTGGTGCTGCAAACTTCATTCTAATTGATGGTGATGAGATCATCACAAAAGCACTTGATAGCACATTCTTACACGGTGTGACGCGTAATAGTATTTTAACGATTGCGAAAGATTTAGGTATGACTGTATCTGAGCGTAACTTTACTGTGTCTGAGTTACTAGAAAGAGCCGCTAAACCAGGTACTGAAGCTGCATTATCGGGTACCGCTGCGGTACTGACGTCGGTTGGCACGCTTACTCATAACGACCAAGAGTTTAAAGTGGGGTCAGGTGAACCAGGTGAGAAAGTTGCTAAATTACGCCAAGCATTGAATGATATTCAATGGGGTAAATCAGCAGATACTCATGGCTGGTTAACAAAAGTATAATCGCTGAGCAAATACATGCTTTGAAGAGCCACGTTACTACGTGGCTTTTTTGTTTTTACATTGGTTTACAGCACTTCCTGTGTTTAACCGCAAATTACTAGACATTCTAATGCTTTAATTTTACTTTCATTTTATTAACAATAACTAAAAGTAAATTTATTATGATCAAGAAAACACTAGCATGTGCAATTGTTGTTGCATTGGCGGGCTGCGGTGAATCTACCCCAACAAAAACAGAACAAACAGTGAAAACTGCAGAGGTTAAAGCTGCTGTGAAATATCCAGAAACTAAAAAAGGCAATGTTGTTGACGAGTACTTCGGTGAAAAAGTAGCCGATCCATACCGTTGGTTAGAAGACGATATGAGCGACGAAACAGCCCAGTGGGTGAAAGCCGAAAATGACGTTACCTTTTCTTATCTAAAAAATATTCCGTATCGCGATGAGCTAAAAACTACGCTTGAAAAGTTGATGAACTACGAAAAAGTCACAGCGCCATTTAAAGAGGGTGAGTACACCTACTTTTATAAAAACGATGGTCTGCAAAATCAGTACGTAGTTTATCGTAAAAAAGGCGACTCTGAAGCTGAGGTATTCTTAGATCCAAATACTTTCAGTAGCGACGGCACAACCTCAATGTCGGGCTTAACATTCACAGAGGACGGCACGCTAGCGGCTTATCAAATCTCTGAAGGCGGCAGTGACTGGCGTAAAATTATCATTATTGATACAGCGACTAAACAGCCGATTGAAGAAGCATTAGTCGATGTAAAATTCAGCGGTATCTCTTGGCTTGGCAACGAAGGGTTTTATTATTCGAGCTATGATAAGCCTAAGGGTAGTGAGCTGTCTGCAAAAACAGATCAACATAAAGTTTACTACCATAAGTTAGGCACGGCACAAGCAGATGACCAATTAGTTTATGGTGGCACAGAGGCACAGAAACATCGTTATATTGGTGCTGATGTGACCCGTGATAATCGTTATTTAATTATTGCTGCAAGTACTTCAACTTCAGGTAATAAACTGTTTATCAAAGATTTAACTAAGCCTGACAGCGAGCTAGTGACGATTTTAAATAACACTGACTCAGATACCTCAATTATTGATAATGACGGCTCAAAACTGTATTTGGTGACTAACTTAAACGCACCCAATATGCGTGTAGTGACTGTTGATGCAACTGATCCAAGCCCTGAAAATTGGCAAGATTTAATCCCTGAAACTGACAATGTACTTAGCATTTCGAAAGGCGGTGACTACTTCTTTGCTAAGTATATGGTTGATGCGATTTCGCAAGTAAAACAATACGATAAATCAGGTAAATTGGTGCGCGACATCAGCCTGCCAGGTGTAGGTACTGCATATGGCTTTAGTGGCAAGCACGATGCACAAACACTGTATTACTCATTTACGAATTACACTACACCAGGCAATACCTACTCGTTTGATGTTGAATCAGGTAAGTCTGATGTGTACCGCAAGTCGGGCGCTAAATTTAATAGCGAAGAATATATCTCTGAACAAGTGTTCTATACATCAAAAGATGGCACCAAAGTTCCGATGATTATTTCGTACAAAAAAGGCACTGAGCTTAACGGTAAAAATCCGACTATTTTATATGGCTATGGTGGCTTTAACGTAAGTCTAACACCAAGTTATAGCCCTACAGTAGCGGCGTGGCTTGAGCACGGTGGTATCTATGCTGTTGCTAATATTCGTGGTGGTGGCGAATATGGTAAAGAATGGCATGTAAATGGTACACAGCTTAAGAAACAAAATGTTTTTGATGACTTTATTGCTGCGGCTGAGTACTTAAACGAAAAACAATACAGCTCACCTGATTACTTAGCGGTACGTGGTGGCTCAAATGGAGGCTTGTTAGTTGGTGCGGTTATGACACAGCGCCCTGAGCTATTTAAAGTTGCGCTTCCTGCTGTAGGTGTTTTAGATATGCTGCGTTACCACACCTTTACAGCCGGTGCTGGTTGGGCGTATGACTACGGTACGAGTGAACAAAGTAAAGAAATGTTCGAGTACTTAAAAGGTTACTCACCAGTTCATAATGTAAAAGAGGGTGTTAGCTACCCAGCAACCTTAGTAACAACAGGGGATCATGATGACCGTGTTGTGCCTGCGCATTCATTTAAGTTTGCAGCAGAGCTACAAGAAAAAGGTGCGAAACAAAATCCGTATCTGATTCGCATTGAAACAAATGCAGGCCATGGTGCAGGAACACCAACAAGTAAGATTATTGATCAATACGCAGATATTTATGGCTTTACCCTCTACAACATGGGTGTTAAATCGCTATAAGGTAATGTATATATTACTTAACTAAAATTAAAAACGCCGAGCTTAGCTCGGCGTTTTTGTATCGATCAAGCGAATTGATATTATAAATCGATACCCAATGCGAAAATCATTTTGTAATCTTCTTTTTCTGGTACTACACCGTTTTCATCGGCAATCGGGTCGGCAAGGTAATCCCAAACTAATGACACATCAAAATCGATATCATCTGTGATTTCAAATTCAAACGCAGCCAAAGCATATTGTGAGTCACCGCCAGCATCACTGCTTGCAGTTAGGTAGCGATAATTTAATGAAAAATCGATTTTCTTGGTGACTTCTAACTCATAATTTGTAGATATAAACCAAGACATTGACGAATTACTCTTATCTTCCCCTGCAGCTACTGTATCGAATTGAGTCTTTTGGTACGCGGGACCCGCTGTAAAATCCCATTCTGTTTTGTCGGTATCTATCACATAATAACCAACACCGGCGCCGACAGTGTATTTATTGGCGATATTTTGGAACGGGTCACGATAGTATTCGAAGAAAATAGGGCGATAATACATTTTTTGTGTGTAAAACCAGTCAAATGTACCGTTAGCACGAATATTGTTTTTAGTCACTTGATCATCGCTGGTGGTGCGATAGCCTAAAATCTCAGATAAAAATCGACTTGATGCAGTTCGGCGTTTTATGTCAGCTTTAACAGAATACTCTGTTTGGTCAGTATTTCCACGGGCCAAATCTGCACCCATGGATAACTTTACAGTCCATGCACTGAGTTCGCTTTCAACTGAGGGAGCAATTGAGACTAAATCGCGATAACGGTATTTAGCGTCTTGTTCGCCAACTTTTACATAACCGCCCGATATATTAAGTGTACCACTGAGCTCATTACCATCGTTAAAGCGAACCGTATGATGGCGATCTGAAATAATCATATAGATATCTTCGCGATCAATCATTAATGTATCAAGAATGTCGCTGTCAAACTCAACTTCTTTGTCGTACAAAGAGACAAGCTCGCCTTTGAGCCATTCGCCAGAATTAAGCCGTATCCAATCAAAGTGGGTGGCATCTTTAATTATGATTCCGCGCTCTTCGAGAAGCGGATCTGGAAGTGTTTCTGCGCTATAGCAAGCAAATGAACTTGCAACAGCTGCACTGATGAGCAGGTATTTTTTGAGCATTATTTCAATCCATGTTAAATAGAATGCATCTAAAGAAGTGCGATTATTTATTAATAACCTGCTTAATTTTAGAATACTATCAAATAGTGTTCAAAAATTACTTAAGCAGATGGCAAAAACAACCGCTGATAGGTTTTGTAGGCGTATTCGTCACTCATTCCTGACAAATAATCACAGATTATGCGCATCGCATTATCGCCTTGTTGGTTCGCATTTAGCCACATTTCTTGCGTTGTTTCTGGTAATAAGCGCATTGGGTCGCTGGCAAAAGCACTAAATAATTCAATCAGCAGGTTTTGCCCTTTAAACTCCACTTGCTGCATCTTCGGCTCACGAATTAAGCGTTTAAAAACAAAATGTTTTAGCACGTTAAGAATTTCGGCAAATTCATCTGGAAGACTCACCGTGTACTGTAATATTTCAGATTCGAAATCTGCGTTTTGTACAACTAACTGAGCGTTAATAATAAAGGTGTTTACCAACTCACCAATGGCGTCTTTACGCTCATACTCGTGATGAGAAAAGAGTCTGGCGGTTATCGAGCTTAAATGAGTGGTTAGCCACGCAGAGTCAAGCTCTTGTAATTGTACAAGGGCATGATTTTGCCAATCAGCCAGCGTTAAAACCTCTGTAGCTATGGCGTCTTCTAAATCGTGAACGGCATACGCAATATCGTCAGCTAATTCCATAATTGCTGAGTCTATCGATTTATAGTGGGTTTTGGCTCTAAATTCATCAACCTTATAATGACTGCTCAGCAGTGCTTTATCGTTATTAGACAGTGGCTCCATGATCCAGTCGAAAATATCTTTATCGTCGGTGTATAACCCCTTAGCTGGTCGCCAATGGTCAGCTTTAATAAAGCTACGCTGCTCGCTCAAAGGTGGAATGCTGTGCCACAAATCATCAATGAAGGCTGGATATTTAATAAAACCTAACAAGGTGCGCCTGGTTAAGTTCATGCCATAGCCATTTGAATAGGGCTCAAGCTTAGAGACAATTCTAAGTGTTTGCGCGTTACCTTCAAAGCCACCATGATCGCGCATCATGTAATTTAATGCTATTTCACCACCATGACCAAAAGGAGGGTGGCCAATATCATGAGCAAGGCATAAGGTTTCGAGTAAACTACCGCTAGGAAAATTCGTAAATTCAGGGTGCTGCTTTTTCAAATGGCGTAATAAACCACTGCCAATTTGGGCAACTTCTAAAGAATGAGTAAGACGAGTTCTATAAAAATCATTTAAGCCAATACCCATAATCTGAGTTTTGGCCTGCAAACGCCTAAATGCTGCGGCGTGTATGATTCGAGAGCGGTCAACCTGCCAAGCTGAGCGGTTATCGTTTGGACGATATTTTTGTTGATTAATAATGCGAGCTTGCCAAGATTGGCACATAAAAATAACCTTCCTATTCCTTGTTTGCTTACTTTTCAGTATACGCAAGCGCTTGAAAATTGCGAGCAAACTACACTGTTACGTCAATAGTTTGTCCCTTTTATGGGTGGTTTTATAGTGCTGAATTCGCTAAAAATCATCTGCTTTGGTATACTTCGCCTTTGTGTGTGCGTGAGTTAACCGCACATGAGTAGTAGTTTATTTGAGAGAATACATGCTTAAGTACGTTTTTCGAGCTTTATTAACCGCTTTTTTTGCATGGGCGTTATTTTCGCCATTTATCGAAAAAGAAGTGACAGTTGAAGAATCTGAACAAACTCAGAGCACGCCTACCGGAACCCAGCGCGTAATCAAAAAAGAAAAACCATTACATAATGTAAAACTGCCTGACTTTGCAGCATTTACTGATGTAAAAGAAAAGAAACATGCTTTTTTTGATTTTATTCGCCCACATGTTGAGGCCGAAAATAAAAAAATTTTACAGCAGCGAGCTAAACTAGAAATTGCGCGCATGATGCTTGAGTACAATGAGCCGCTTACGAGCAAGCAAAAGTCAGATATTAAAAAAATTCTTACCAGCTACAAGTTGCCTAACACTATTGACACTTTATCGCTTACCCAAGCACTACGTCGAGTTGATATCATTCCTAAAGAGCTTGCGCTAATGCAAGCAGCAAATGAATCAGCATGGGGCACGTCACGCTTTGCACGGATTGGTTTAAACTTTTTCGGTCAATGGTGTTACAAAAAGGGTTGTGGCATGGTTCCTCGTCGCCGTGCTAACGAAGCGGCCCATGAAGTGACAGCATTTAAATCGGTACGTGCTGCTGTAAGCTCATATTTTAAAAATATTAATACCCATGCTGCGTATAAAGATTTACGATTAATTCGTGCCGATTTACGTCGCCAGCAAAAACCTATAGAAGCAACCAAGTTAACACAAGGTTTGTTATCATACTCTGAGCGCCGTGAAGCATATATTGATGAATTAAACACTATGATAAATCAAAATAGAGCTTACTTTGATGAATAAACTCCTTCCATGGTTAAAAGCAGCAACCATCGCGGTTGCGCTGGGTACAGTTGCAACCAAGGCAGCTGCAACTGAATTTGTTGTTGCCTATGATGGCTTTTATGATCGTTTAAAAGTCGTGAATAAAGGCGAATTTCAATACGCTCAAGTTAACTTTTATTTGTCTGATATTGCTAGCAACGAAGTATGCACAATTAAATCAGGTAAAATAATTACAGAAAAACAAGAGTTTGACCTAACTTATACAGATAAGGCTCAACTACTTTTACCATTCGATAAGCAGCTTGATACAGATAAAGCCGTAATAGTTGTTCAACCAGAAAATCCAAAACATGAATGCCAATTAAAGTTACAAATTGAAGCGACTGATTTGGCAGATTTTGAACTCAGTAAAGCGAACTTATATACGTTAAATGAAGAATTTGACGAGCTGTTATCTGATTTGTCGGGCTTTTTTGTCAGCAAATTAATGTGGTTTTTGCTGCCTGAACAACAAGGTGTTGTACTTAAATTTAATGGCCAAGACGCTATCTCGGCAAATGGGGTTAGCTGTAAAGAGCAGCGTTGCTCAATAAAAGTAACAGATGACTGGCAAGACGATAACACAGTGTTAAACAGTCATGCTGAGCTTATCAGCGCCACACCTTGGATTGTTAAATAACGGACTATATACTGCCAAAAATACGTTTAAATATAGACAAAAGGGACCTTATATAGGTCCTTTTTTGTTGTTAAACAGATAGTTATTTTGTCTCTTTTTTCAAAAGTTTATATCAGCATTTAGACGTATGAGCAAAATTGTAAATTCATCGTAGTTAGTACAATTACTATGACTGTTTCTTTGCTCTAAATTATTCCCTTGATTCATATTTTTCCTAACTATTTGTATTGCTGTGTATTTAAGGTTCAGTGTGTTTTGAAACATAGAAATAGTCGGAATGTATTAGTGTTCTCTGATTGTTTTTTATTATAGAAAAAAGACTTGATTGTATATTGCTAGCCTGATCTTTACTTAATTATTAAGTGCTAACTTTCTATTTTTAAATGAATTTTTAAGGAATGAAAATATAGATTTAGATCAAGTTACTTAGCTATAACTGGCTTAAAGTAAAACTATAAAGTTCTCAATATAGGTAGTTATAGTTTAATAGGAGTCGTTATGCAGACAGTCAATGTCGAACCTGTATCAGTAAAACAGCAGAATTTATCCGAACACAATGCTAAACAGGATGTGGTTTTTGATCTAGATGTTAAAAACCCAAGCTTAAAGTGGAATGCTGACGGTAAATACCCGTATAAACGAAAAATGGACGTGATTGAATACGAGCGCCATAAACACGAATTGCAAATCGAACTTTTAAAAATGCAAGGCTGGGTAAAAGAGACCGAACAACAAATTGTGATTTTATTTGAAGGTCGAGATGCGGCAGGTAAAGGTGGCACTATAAAGCGTTTTATGGAGCATTTAAATCCTCGCGGGGCACACGTGGTAGCCTTAGAAAAGCCAACTACTAGAGAGCGAGATCAGTGGTACTTCCAGCGTTACATTAACCACTTACCTACTAAGGGTGAAATCATACTTTTCGATCGTTCTTGGTATAACCGAGCCGGTGTTGAGAAGGTAATGGGGTTTTGCGATGATCACGAATATTTGGAGTTTATGCGTCAAACACCTCAACTTGAGCGTATGTTGGTGAATAGCGGTATTAAGCTATTTAAATATTGGTTTTCGGTCAGTAGAGAAGAGCAATTTAGACGCTTTAAATCGCGCCAAAACGACCCACTCAAACAATGGAAGCTAAGCCCAGTTGATATGGCATCACTGGCTAAATGGCATGATTATAGTGATGCCAAAGATGCCATGATGTTTCATACCCATACTAAGGATGCACCTTGGACACAAATTCGATCTGACGATAAAAAGCGCGGGAGAATCAACTGTATGCGCCACTTCTTAAGTTGTTTAGATTACCCGGAGAAAGATCACGATGTAGTAAATTGTGTCGACTCGCTTATTGTTACCGAACCTACCCGCATGTCTATACGCCAGTGAAGGAGAATACTATGCAAAATTCACAGTCAGTATTTGAGAAACGTCTTGCTAAGCTCGAAAAAATTCTTGAAAAGAGTAAAAAAGAAGTGGCAAGAACCACTGAACTTGCAAAAGATGCAGCACTAAAAGCACAAGCAGCTGTAGAGTGTGCCAGCGAAGCTGAGAACCTAGCTGAAAATGCTAAAAAGCGCTTTAAAGCAGCAAAAAAGCAATTAAAAGAGGCTAAAGTGTTAAAAATTGCGCAGAAAAATGCGTCGAAAAAATCGGCTATAAAACGTGCCAAACGATTGGCAAAGAATAAAAAAGCTAAAACTAAAAGCGCTTAAAGTTAACAAAGGGCACATGGCTATTGTGCCCTTTGTTTTTATTAAGCGTATCGCTGGACATTTTTACGATTCTCGATATGCTAAATGTCAATTTTTCAGGGACTTAAAAGCATCTTAATGAAACCTTTAGCGTCTATTTTTGTTATTTTACTGCTATGTTCAGCGTGTAGTAGTCATTCACTTATCAACCAAGAAATGCAAACTAAGTTGCAAGGCTCATGGCAGTCTACAAATAGCCCAGTTTGTGAAGCTAATTTTCATACCGTAGCTTTCAAAAACAACACATTAGAAATCTCATATGACGAACAGGGCTATATTTCTGAGTCTGAAGCGAGAAAAACCTTCGTTTATAATATTCTCTCAGCAGAGAAAAATTTAGTCCGTGTGCAGCTTGAAAATGAAACTCGCTTAGATAAAAAAGGCAACCCAGTTGTTTGGCATCTTAAGCCACTTAGAAATGATAAATACTGCTGGGGTAGAGATGACTGGCCTGATCTTGCTTGTACAGCTTCCCGTTATAAATGCACAGTAAGCAATTAAGATGATCTCAAAAGAAGTCGCTAGAATTGTGCGTGTTGATCATGCAGGTGAATTTGGGGCGATAAGCATTTATAAGGCTCAGTTATTTGTCGCTAAGTTTTTATATCAAGATATCTCTGTACAGCTTAAAGAAATGCTAAATCATGAAATCGAGCATTTCAAAACTTTTGATTGTTGGTTAAAGGAACATAAAGTACGGCATTGCCACGCAATCTGGTTTTGGTCTTTGGGTGGTTATTGTTTAGGTTTGATTACTGCTTTATTTGGCCGTAAAGCAATTTGGGTGTGTACAGAAGCCGTTGAATCAACGGTTCTTCATCATCTAGAATGGCAATTAAGCTATTTAGAGAAAAATAATAAAAGCGCATATCAAACGGTACTAAGCATTCAACAAGATGAAATTGAACACCAGAACCTAGGCAAAGTGAATGGTTCAAGTTCACTTTATTATTCACCAATCAGATTAGTCGTTAAGCACTCCACTAAATTTGCTATTTGGCTTTCGACTAAGTTGTAAAACTAAAAAATAAGGATAATTAAATGAGAGTTTGTTTGCTGATTTTGTTTTCGTTGCCATTTATCGTGTGTTCGGCTCAGTCTGAGCCAAATGCAGAATTAGAATTTGAACGGTACTATAATGCATTGAAAATGGATGAAATCTTCAATGGCCTTGGTGGTATTGTAGAGGTCGATACAAAGCAAATATTAGCAGATACACTAAAAGATTTACCTGAAAGTCAAAAGCAATTGTTGATAAATGCGATGGGGACATCGGTATTGGCAGAGCCAACAGACATGAGTGCCGCCAAGATGGCTTTTAAGCTTAAAATTCTTAGTTTATTATCACCACAAGAGCTTAAAATAGCAGCAGATTTTTATTCAACAAATATTGGTTTAAAAGCGCATAGAGCCATAATCGAGGCGGAAGTAGCTGCTTCGAACGTTTTAGATTAATTGTTGTTTCATATAAATTATTTAGTAAATCCAGAAAACACCACTTAACCTGTTTTAAATATAAATAACCTGAATCCTTAACCTTCATTCCCAAAGCGCTGTGCTGTACGTGGTATCTCAACGAGAGAAGCGTTTTAATTATCCCACGCTAATCATTTCAACTCGCTCAAAAAGTCCGTATAATCCACGCCGAACTTTTTACTATGAAACATGGCTTACTAAAGCCTGTATGAGCAGAGCAAATGAATCAAACTGATACTAGAAAAGAAACTCTTGAATTTAATAAACTTCAAAAGCGTCTAAGAAGGCATGTTGGTACCGCGATTACTGATTATAACATGATCGAAGACGGTGATGTTGTTATGGCATGTATCAGTGGTGGTAAAGATTCTTTTGCAATGCTAGATATTTTGCTTAATTTACAAAAAGCAGCGCCGATTAAATTTGAAGTGATTGCTGTAAACCTTGATCAGAAGCAGCCTGGTTTTCCTGAGCACATTTTGCCTGATTACTTTGAGACGCTAAATATTCCGTATTACATCGTCGATAAAGATACTTACTCAGTAGTAAAAGAAAAAGTACCAGAGGGGAAAACTACCTGTGGTCTGTGTTCACGACTTCGTCGCGGCACACTTTATTCATTTGCAGAAAAAATTGGTGCAACCAAACTAGCGCTTGGTCATCACATGGATGATATCGTTGAGACAATGTTCTTAAATATGTTCCATGGTTCACGACTAAAAGCGATGCCACCAAAATTGCGCTCTGATGATGAACGTAACGTGGTCATTCGTCCGTTGTCATATTGCCGTGAAAAAGATTTAATTAAATACGCCGAGCACAAAGACTTCCCGATCATTCCTTGTAATTTATGTGGCTCACAAGAAAACCTGCAGCGTCAATCAATCAAAGCCATGCTGACAGAGTGGGATAAAAAAACTCCAGGTCGTGTTGAGAGTATCTTTAAGTCTTTACAAAATGTTAGCCCAAGCCAGCTTGCAGACAGAAACTTATTTGATTTTGAAAATTTACCACTTGATAGAGAAGGCAATCGTGAAAGCTATGACTTTAGCGAGGCGGTGGTCTCATCAACAAACATTGATGAATCATTATTTATTGATGTAACAAATATATAAAACTCTTAAACTGTATATATAAAAAAGCCCCAAACAGGGGCTTTTTTAATATCTATTCAATAGCTTATTTAGCAAGTGGGCTTACATAGCCGTCTGGTTTTAATGCTAATACATCGCAGTCAAGGCTATCAATCACATGCTCTGCTGTGTTACCGACAAGCGCTGCACTTAAGCCAGTACGTCCAACTGTACCAATCACTACTAATTCGCTGTTGAGGCGCGCAGCAACATCAGGAATAACATCTTCAGGTAAGCCTTCTTCAATGTGGCAATGAGCTTGGTCAATATCAAAGCCTTCAGCTAATGAAAGCGTTGATTCAAAGTGATGTTTTTTAACTGATTCGTTGTAAACACCTGGGTTAAACTCAGGAATTTCAATCGCGATATTAACCGGCGTTGCTGGGTAGGCATTTACTAAGTTAAGGGTGGCGTTGGCCAAGTCACAAATGAAGCGAGCGTCATTAATAATACGCTTGTTAAGTTCAAGGTGTTGTTCATTCTCACTCACTGCGTTTACAGCAGCTAAAATATTGCCTTTTGCTGGCCACTCTTTCTCTTTAACAAGTAAAACTGGTGCAGGGCACTTACGAATGAGGTGCCAGTCAGTAGGAGTGAAGATAACCGATTTAAGTGTATCGTGTTGATGGGTGCCTTTAACAACAAGATCAAAGCCATCATTGATCACGGTATTGATAATAGCTTCGTACGGACGGTTATGCCAAACCACACAGCTATCAATAGTAAGATCAGGATAAAGGGCAATCTGCTCGTTTAACCATTCTTGGCGGTCTTTTATTACGGCTTCGCGCATTGCTTCACGCTCATCAGCAGAAAGCATAGTGGTCATTTCATAAGAGAAGTCGTAGATACTGAGGAAAGCGGTGATGGTCGCGCCAGATTTTTTGGCTAGATCAATTGAGCGGCTTAAACTATGTTGCTGCTCTTTGGTTGGGTCTATAACTGCTAAAATTCGTTTAATTGCGTCCATGTGCTGCTCCTTAACTGTTCCGCAAAAAGTAGTACTTTGAGTGTAACCTAAATTTAGAACAGTTAAAGGGGCAAACAATATAAAGTTGCGTTAAATCAAACTCTATTTACATTTGATCGCTGCTGTTGCTGCAAGCGCTTGCTGGTCCAAAATGGTGATAAATTTGCCTTCAACTTTAATAAAGCCCGCTTTTTGGAAGCGGCTTAAAAGGCGGCTAATTGTTTCAACAGTAAGGCCTAAATAATTACCGATTTCACCACGTGTCATGGTTAAACGGAATTCTTTACGTGAGAAACCACGTTCACCAAAACGCTCTGCAAGATTATAAATAAAACTTGCTAGACGCTCTTCAGCTGACTTTTTATTGAGTAACAATAACATTTCTTGGTCGTAGTTAATCTCATTACTCATTAAACGCATAATTTGTTGGCGTAGCTTAGGTAATTTACCTGCTAATTCGTCTAGAGTATCGAATGGAATTTCACATACCATTGAAGTTTCAAGGGCTTGCGAAAAGCTTTGATGAGCCATTTTGTTGATTGCATCGAAACCGACTAAATCACCAGCCAAGTGAAAGCCAGTAATTTGTTCATCACCTTGTTCAGACAAAGTATAAGACTTAAACGAGCCAGAGCGTACCGCATAAATAGCATTTAAGCTTTCGCCAGACTCAAATAAATAATCACCTTTGTGTAGAGGCTTTTTACGTTCGATGATTTCATCGAGACGATCCATTTCTTGACCGTTTAATGAAAATGGCAAACATAGCTGGCTGATACTGCAATTATTACAGCTAATTGTGCATAAGCCTTTTGACTTGTTTTGTGAGAAGTCCATACATCAAATCCATTCAAATAGGTTAACAACTTTAGGTTAATGAACTAACTTATCGGTTGCTATAATTAATAAGTATATACCGTACCATATTATTACGCTGCCTAGAATAACCCTTATCCAAACATGGTTAAAAAGAGTATTTATTTTTTGACTAACAAGACCAACACTGATCATTGCTGGAAAAGTTCCCAAAGCAAAAAATAACATTACGCCTGCACCGTGAAGAGCTGATGGGCTTGTGAGTGCCCAGGTTAACGCAGAGTAAACTAGGCCACAGGGTAACCAACCCCACAAAGCGCCATAAAGCAAGGCTTTCGGGGTTGTATCGACCGGTAATAAAAAACGATTGAGTTTAGCTAAATGCTGCCATATGAGCGCCTTGCCTAGTTTTTCTAGCCACTGTAGGGTTGCCGCTAAGCGCATTATGTAAACCCCAACTAGTAGCATAAAAATACCACTCAAAAACGACAACGCTATCGATATAGAAGTATTTTGCGCTGCAAAGCGACTACTAATTCCAGCTACGAGTGCACCGGCCAGCATATAACTGAGTGCTCGGCCTAGGTTATAAGCAACCGAAAAGCTTACTGCTCGATTTTTGTTGGCAGCAAGTTGTAAACTACTGGCAATGCCGCCACACATAGCTAGGCAGTGACCACTGCCTAACAAGCCCATTATAAATGCACTAATAAACAGCGGATCAATCATTACTTTTGTTATGCTGCTCTTTATCGTCTTCGAACAGAATACTGTGACCCTGTTTATTTAAATCAGAAAACTGCTCGCTTTTTACAGCCCAAAAGAATACCCCAATTGCAATTAGCACAAATAAAATGGCAATTGGGATAAGCATATAGATGATACTCATAGTTTTAATAACCTTAATGAGTTGGTAATAACCAAAATGGAGCTTGCAGACATACCGATGACGGCCATCCAAGGAGCTACGAGCCCAAGGGCTGCCAATGGTAAAATCGAACCATTGTAAATAAGTGATAATGCCAAGTTTTGCTTAACAATACGGCGCGTCTTTTTCGAGACAGTAAGCAAATGTTCTATAGCCGTTAGATCACTATTGAGTAATACCACATCAGCACTATTTTTGGAAATATCAGCGCCGGTTTCCATTGCGATAGATAAATGGGCACTGGCAAATACCGGGCTGTCATTCACGCCATCACCAACCATAGCAACAATGGCACCTTCAGCTGCCAATGTTTCAACATGGGCTTGTTTATCGCGAGGGCTACATGCTGCATGCACGGTATCTAAATTTAGCTGTTTTGCAATTCGCTCACCACTGTTAGAGGCATCGCCCGTTAACATATGGCATTTGAGCTGTTGTGAATGAAGTGTAGTAACCAGTTTTTCTGCGTTATCACGTAAGCTGTCTGCTAAGTAAAAGCGCGCAATGACTTGTTTATCGATATACAAGGTTGCTTGAGCATCAGCTTTTTCGGTATCAAACCAACCGCTTTTACCTATCGCAAGGTGTTGATCATTGAGTAAAGCGGTAATGCCTTTACCCGGTTCGATAGTCACATTCTCAATAGGGTTTATTGAGTCGTTGAAACCAGCAAATGCATTAGCTATAGGGTGCTCAGAGAAGCTTTCAAGTTGGGCAGATAAGCGTAATGCATCAGCTTCACTGTACTGGCTGTTTACTAGCTCAACGCGTTCAATGGTAAAGCGACCTTGCGTTAAGGTACCTGTTTTATCAAAGGCGATATCAGTTAATTGTGGTAGCGTTTCTAATACGTGGGCTTGCTTAATTAAAATCCCACGCTTTGTTAAGCTTGCAACTGCACAAGTTAGGGCAGTTGGAATCGCTAAACTAAGCGCACAAGGGCAGGTTGCCACAAGTACAGAAATAGTCACCCAAAAGGCATGCTCGGGGTCTATTTGATACCAACCAATCGCTGTTATTGAGGCAAACACTAATAAGCAGGCAACAAACCACTGTGCTACTTTATCTGTGATCTCAACTAATCGCGGGCGTTTGGTTAACGCTGTGTGTTGCAACTTAATAATTTGATTAAGCAAGGTATTTTGACCGATTTTGTTGATCTCAATACTGATCACGCCATCGTGGTTAATCGTTCCTGCGTAAACTTGATGACTGACAAACTTATTAACGGGTTGATGCTCGCCCGTCATCATGGCTTCATCAACGGTTGTTTGACCTTTTGTAACAATACCATCAGCAGGAATAGTCTCGCCTGCTTTGATTAATACAACATCACCCAGTTTTAGTTTTTTGGCCGCAATTATCGATTCTTGGTTATTCTCATCGATAATACGAGCTGTAAGAGGCAGTAACTTTTGCAAGTTAGCGGTAAATTCACTGGCTTTTAAACGGGCTCTAAATTCTAAATATTTACCTAATAATAATAAGAAGGTAAACATACAGATAGATTCAAAATAAACTTCGCCAACCGACATTAATGTGGCATAACAGCTTGCCCCATAAGCACCAAAAATAGCTAATGAGACAGGTAAATCCATATTCAGCTGTTTGGCTTTTAAACCATTAATAGCATTGGTTAAGAATGGCAGGGCACTGTAAAGAATTACAGGAGATGCAAGTACTAAGCTTATCCAGCGAAAATACTGCTCGAAGTTCTCTTCCATGCCAGAGAACATGCCAAAATACATAGCGAAAGCAAACATCATTACTTGCATGGTCATCAGACCGGCAACCCCTAAACGGCGGATATAAGCTTTTGCGGCTTGTTGTTTTTGGCTCGCTTCAAGGTCTGCCTGAAACGGGTAGGCTTTATAGCCGATTTCATGTAATGAGGTGATAATTTGGCTAAGCGGTGTAACCGATTTATCCCATTGGATCATGGCACGGTTGGTCGAAGTATTTACATCAACACGTTTGATTGCTTTTAAGTTAAGTAGTTGTTTTTCGATTAACCAAGCACAGGCAGCACAGGTGATGCCTTCAACCGTTAATAGTACTTCTGATAAATCATTAGTGGCTGAAATAAACTCGTCTTGAATATCTTCGTTATCGTAACTTTTAATCAACTCAAGCTGCTCTGGAACAAGCTGTTCAACTTTACCAGAGCGTACAGTTCTAAATTTATAATAATCGGTCATGCCTTGGGCGACGATATTCTCAGCAACCGTTTGGCAACCAATACAACACATAGGTTGTGCCTTACCGTCTATTTCGACAGTCGCATTAAAGCCTTTTGGCACACTTTCAAGACAATGAAAGCAATTATCGGACATTAGAGTTTACTACTTATATTCAGGGCTAATCGAAATCGTTTTATCAGTTGGTAAAATGACATCTTCTTTAAGTTTCCAACTGTTATCGATTGGTTCAATAAACACTGTGTATGCACCGTCAACATGGGTGTCGAGTAGGGCAGTAAAATCGCCATGGGCGTTTTTCATTAAGCTTACATCAAAGTCATTGGCTTTAATGGTGCGATGATAAAAAGACATTTTTAAAGAGTGAACATTGCTTGCATCACCCTTGGTGAAAGTGAATGTTACTTTGTCGTCTGCAACATTTAAATCGCCATGTAAGTAAAGTGCTTTTGCTTTATTAAATTTGCTGAGTTCAAGGTTAATTGCCTTGCCTTTTTTATAATAATCGTCAACAACCATATCTGGGCCGTTGCCAATTGCCATATAAATAAGACCAGCACAGCCGATGATAGCTGCAAGAGGAAAAGAGATTAAAAACCATGGCCAAAAGTTTTTATACCAAGGAGTGGGTTTCATAGTACTTATACCTTTAAAAACGTTGTACGCATTTTATCGGATTTAAAAGCAAAAGACTAAAAAAAAGCCTCCAGATGGAGGCTTTTTTGATCTTAATTAATCTATTGAATTAAAAGATTAATTGTTTATACATTTTATTAACCGCGTGGTTATTTATCTTGCGATAAGCTGTAAACGTACGCTGTTAATAAGTGAACTTTATCTTCACCTAAAATGTCTTTCCATGCTGGCATTACACCGGCGCGGCCATTGATTAGTGTTTCTTCAACAGCACGTTTAGAACCACCGTATAACCAGATGTTATCTGTTAGGTTAGGTGCACCAAATGGTAAGTTGTGTGCAACTGAACCTTTACCGTCAGCACCGTGACACGCAGCACACATTGCAAACTTAGCAGCACCTGCAGCAGCGTCTTTTTGGTTAACAGTACGGCCAGAAAGGCTAAGTACGTGAGCAGTCATTTCTTTAATGCCTTGCTCGCCAAGCGCATCACCCCAAGGTGGCATCGCAGCAACACGACCGTAAAGAAGTGTTTCTTTGATCTTGTCTGGTGAACCGCCGTATAACCAATCGTTATCTGTTAGGTTAGGGAAGCCTTGACCACCACGTGCATCTGAACCATGACATTGTGCACAGTTTTGAGAGAATAAACGTTGACCAATCTCAAGCGCTTTTTCGTCTTTAACTAGTGCTTCAATATCTTGTTTTGCGAATGACTCAAAGATTGGGCCAAAACGCTCATCAGCAGCGATAAATTCTTGGTCTAATTGAACGTTCTCACCGTTAGCTAATGCTTGTTCAGTCGCTTCTTTAGACTCAGCTAAAGAGGTAATACCTTGGTTAGAACTTGTCCACTTACCTAAACCTTCCCAGTTACCTAAACCTGGGTAAGCAGCAAGGTAGTATACAGACCAAATAAATGTCGCGAAGAACATATAAGTCCACCATTTTGGTAGTGGGTTGTTAAGTTCTTCAATGCCGTCAAATTCGTGACCACAGCTTTCGCCTTCTTTCACACCTGCGTAGTTTTTTAAGTTCCACAGAAGTAGGCCGAAGATGATAGCAAGACACGCTAGGGTTAATACAATAACCCATATACTCCAAAAGCTAGTCATTTCTCAGACTCCTTTTCCTCATTAGAGATTGTGTTGTTGTGTTTTTTTTCATCTTCAAATATGGCATTAGCAGCATCGTCAAAACGGCGTTTGCTACGCTTGCTGTATGCCCATACAACAATCACAATAAACAGTACTAAAATTACCAGAGTCAAAATGCCTCTGTATGTTCCGTAATCCATAATAATTACTTCAAGTGTGTGCCAAGCTGTTGTAAGTAAGCGATTAGAGCTTGCATTTCAGTTGCACCTTGACCACCGTTCATGGCTTCGATTTTCGCAATGTCAGCTTGTAGCTCTTCGTCACTTCCGTAACCTTTACCGTCGTAACGGTCGCTCGCTTTATCAATTCCGAAGCTATCACGGAATATTTGAAGCTTTTTAAGTGTATGGGTCGTATCGACTCTGTTTTCGTCTAACCAAGGAAACGCTGGCATGTTTGACTCAGGAACCACTGCACGTGGATCCATTAAGTGAGCATGGTGCCAATCGTCTGAGTAACGCTCACCAACACGCGCTAAGTCAGGACCAGTACGCTTAGAACCCCATTGGAATGGGTGATCCCATACTGACTCACCAGCTACAGAGTAGTGACCGTAACGCTCAACCTCGTCACGGAAAGGACGAATCATTTGTGAGTGACAGTTGTAACAACCTTCACGCACGTAGATATCACGGCCTTCCATTTCTAACGCTGTAAGAGGGCGTAAGCCATCAACAGGTTTAGTCGTATCGTCTTGGAACATGAGTGGAGTAATCTCAACTAATGCACCAAAGCTGATTGCAAAGACAGTCAAGATAGCCATTAGGCCAACGTTCTTTTCGACTATTTCGTGTTTGTTTTGTGAATTATTATTGCTCATCGTGCTACTCCATTATGCCAATTGTGCGTCAGCGTCTAGTTGAAGCGAATCTTTCTTCGCTGCAATAGTACGATAAACGTTGTAAGCCATAATTAGCATACCTGTTACGATGAATACACCGCCTAGGAAACGCATGATATAGAACGGATACGAAGCTTCTAATGACTGTACAAAGCTGTACATTAACGTACCGTCTGAGTTTACTGCACGCCACATTAGACCTTGCATTACACCAGAGATCCACATTGCTACGATGTATAGAACAACACCAACAGTGTGTAACCAGAAGTGCGTGTTAACAAGTTTAACACTGTACATACGGCCTTGTGAGAATAGTGCAGGGATTAGGTGATAGATAGCACCGATAGAAATCATTGCAACCCAACCTAGTGCACCTGAGTGTACGTGACCTACAGTCCAGTCAGTGTAGTGAGAAAGCGCGTTAACTGACTTAATAGCCATCATTGGGCCTTCGAACGTAGACATACCGTAGAAAGATAGAGAAACAACTAAGAAACGAAGTACTGGGTCAGTACGTAGTTTATGCCATGCACCTGATAACGTCATGATACCGTTGATCATACCACCCCAAGATGGAACGAATAGGATAACTGACATAACCATACCTAAGCTTTGCGTCCAGTCTGGAAGCGCAGTGTAGTGTAGGTGGTGAGGACCTGCCCAGATGTATAAAGAAACAAGAGCCCAGAAGTGAACAACCGATAAACGGTAAGAATAAACAGGGCGGCCTGCTTGTTTTGGTACGAAATAGTACATCATACCTAAGAAACCAGCAGTTAATAAGAAACCAACAGCGTTGTGACCGTACCACCACTGAACCATTGCATCTACAGCACCTGCGTAGATAGAGTATGATTTAGTTAGTGAAACTGGAATTGCCATGCTGTTTACAATGTGTAAAACGGCAACAGTAATGATGAAACCAGCGTAGAACCAGTTCGCAACATAGATGTGCGATACTTTACGCTTGATTAACGTACCAAAGAATACAACTGCGTAAGTTACCCAAACAACGGCGATAAGAATATCGATTGGCCATTCAAGTTCTGCGTATTCTTTTGAGCTTGTGATACCTAATGGTAAGGTAATCGCTGCTAGTACGATAACAAGTTGCCAACCCCAGAAGGTGAAGGCTGCTAATTTATCTGAGAAAAGGCGCGTTTGACATGTACGTTGTACGACGTAATAAGACGTCGCAAAAAGTGCACTTGTACCAAATGCGAAAATTACTGCGTTCGTGTGTAACGGACGTAGTCGAGAGTAAGTTAACCATGGTGTATCAAAGTTAAGTGCTGGCCAAGCTAATTGGGCAGCAATCAGAACCCCAACACTCATGCCAACGATGCCCCAAATCACTGTCATAATAGCGAATTGGCGTACAACTTTATAATTGTACTCAGTTTGTGATGCTACTGTTTGGCTCATTTTCTGGCTTCCGCTGCAATAAATGCGTTTTAGAAATGAATTACCCACTTTTATTCAAAGTGGGGCCTACTATTACTTCACAAGCGTGTTACCTAAAGCCAACTTAGCGGTGCTAGCTTCAGAAAACAAACTCGAGAAACCCTTATTTTTGCGATGGAAATGATAAAATTTTTGACCTTAAAAAGATAGGTCAATTGCATAAAATTATGACATCAATCAAATTTTAGCGCTTTGTTGGTTATTTTTTGTCAGAGATTGTATTTTTATTGACTTATTATTAGGTGCCTGTTGTCTTTTTTGGGCATTCTAATTAGTATCTGACTTTATTTTATACAGGCAAATAGAGTGCGAATAAGCTTATTTCCCGTGTTCCTTTTTAGTCTTTTTTTAGCTGCATGTGATAGCCAAAGTATAGATAAGGGCAGCACAAGTACAAGTTGTCAGAACAATAGTCATTGCAATTACCCTAATAATGTAGAAGTTTGGCTAAGTAACCCAGATATCAGTCCAGAAACACCGTTTACGATTAACCTAAAGTTACCAAAGGAGGCAAAAAACCTTTCAGCAAAACTTGAAGGTGTCACCATGTATATGGGTTTTATTCCACTGCAGTTTAAACAGACAGGACAAGTTTGGGTTGCTGATACTATGGTTGGCGCATGCTCTGAACCTGTTATGACTTGGAAAATGATGCTCACTTATACTTCTGGCGATAATCAACCTCAAACCTTGCTTTATTATTTCGATTCACTGCAAACTCGATAACATCTTCCCTTATTATTGTTGATCGCAGTTTTTAATTATCTAAAAGCTGTGATTAGCGCAATTTCTGCTTCACCTTTTTTTACTTGATGTTCTTTATTAGCCGTATTTTTATACGGTATTACAAACTGACGGAACAAAAACAAAAAATCATCCTCTAATACACTGTTTAACAGACTAACTTTGTCTATTTAGTTAATTTAAGTGAATAACTATGGTTAGCAGTCTTACCAAGCTTTTACGGTTTTTATAACGTTGTGTGATCAACTTGTAAAAATTTCATTTGTAGCATTAATTGGGCTCTGATTACACTTGATTACAAAGTGCGTGCAATTGATTTCAATCGTGTTTTTTTTGCTACTTAATAATGTTATCTTGTTGATGTATGGTTGTTTTTTTCTATTAACATTGATACATTGTGAAACCTTATTACCTAAAGTTGGTACGCCATTTTTGGGTTGTTCTTTATTTGATCTTTCATTCAGTTTTCGTTCAGTTAACTGCGCCTAAGTTGCCCTCCGCTGACTCGTGATTCTAATAATAACGAGCGCTACCTAACTAAAGGTAAATTTCCAACAAGTAGGGTTTTCACATGAAAAAATCAATTCTTGGTTTAGCTGTTGTTTCAGCAATCCCAATGTTCTCAAGCATGCAAGTTTTAGCTGCTGATGATGCAGCAGAGTCTATTGAAAAAATTCAAGTTACGGGTTCTCGCATTAAGCGTTCTGATATGGAAAACGCAAGCCCAGTAACATTAATTGGTGCAGATGACATCAAAGCAATGGGTGCAACAAGCATCGATAGCGTATTACAAAAAATGACCGCAACAGGCGGCGCGATGACTAACCCAGGCGTAAATAATGGTTCTGGTGGTAACGCACGTATTGATTTACGTGGTTTAGGTGCTAGCCGCACATTAGTTTTAGTAAATGGTCGTCGTATGATTGCATCTGGTACAGGTGCGGCATCTACTGTTGACTTAAATACAATTCCTGTTTCTATGATCAAATCTGTTGAGGTACTTAAAGACGGTGCTTCTGCTGTTTACGGTACTGATGCGGTAGCTGGTGTTGTTAACATCATCTTAAAAGACGATTTTGAAGGTCTTGACATGAATGTTAACTCTGCAATCACTGGTGAAGGTGATGCAACAGAAAATTCATTCGACTTCACAGTTGGTTCGTCTTTTGATAAAGGTAACATTGTTATCGGTATGCAATACACCGATCGTGGCAAAGCAAAACAATCTGACCGTGACTTTTCTGATTGCCCAATCTCTGAAGGCGCTAATGGTTTAAACTGTAACGGCGGTTCTGTTTATGCTGAAGGTGGTCACATTTGGCAAGACGGTACAATTGGTGATGTAAATAAAGCGGGTGAGTCTGTAGATGCAGATGGTAATCCAATTACTTCTGGCCTAGCCCACCAAGATAATGGTTTGAGCGGTCTTGGTGGTTTACACCCATTTACTGATGCTGATCGTTACAACTTTGCACCTGATAGCTACCTTTACACGCCAATGGAGCGCTTAAACTTAACAGGTCTTGCTACTTATGAACTAAGCGACGAGACGCGTTTATTCACTGAGTTCACTTATACTAAGCGTTGGTCTGAGCAACAAATGGCTGCTCAACCAATTTGGTTTGGTTTTACTTATGATGAATCAATGGGTGACTCACTATTAGGTCAAACATATAACAGTAAAGTTGACCGTGATGGCGATGGTATTGCTGACCGTGATGCAGATGGTAACTACATCACTGAAACAGCTAATTACGCGTATGGCGATAAAATTTTCTACGGTCGTCGTATGTCAGACACTGGCGCACGTTATTTTGAGCAATCTGTAGATACTGTTCGTGCTGTAATTGGTGCTGATGGTTTCATCGGTGACTATTCATGGGATGTATCTGCTAACTTTGGTCGTAATGATTCAGTAGATAAATTGAGCAACCTTCACAATATTGGTTCATTAACTGATAGCATTATGTACACGAATGATGAAGGTCAAGTTGTGGGCACATTTAACCCACTAGATCAAAATGCTTGGACTTCTGAAGGTTTCCGTAGAAACGTTTACACTGAAGTAAATAATGGTGGTAGTCAACTATTTATCCTAGCGGCTTCTGTATCAGGTGAGTTATTTGAATTACCAGCAGGTTATGCAGCATTCGCAGCAGGTGTTGAGCGCCGTCAAGAAAAAGCTTGGTACACGCCTGATTCTTTAACTGCTCAAGGCCTAGCTAATGATCCGATGGTTGAGCCAACATCAGGTGGTTTTGATGTAAACGAAGCATATGTTGAATTTGCATTACCACTTCTTGCAGATGCGCCACTTGCACAAAATGTAGAATTAAGCGCTGCTATCCGTGCATTTGATTACAGCACATTTGGTTCAGATGAGACTTGGAAACTTGGTTTAACTTGGAAAGTAAACGATGAGTTAATGCTACGTAGTGTTGTATCAACAGCATTCCGTGCACCAACTGTTTCAGAGCTTTATTCTGGTAACTCACCTTCATTCGAACAAGTTGAGTACCCTGGTGCGCAAGACCAAGCAGAAGTTACTGTAGGTGGTAACTCATCTTTAACACCTGAAGAAGCTGATACTTTAACTGCTGGTATCGTCTATGAGCCTGAGTGGTTTGAAGGCTTCAGCATGACGCTAGATTACTACGATATCGAAATTGAAAATGCGATTGCGACAGTAGATAACCAATACATTGTTGATCAGTGTTTGAAGACAGATGCAAATAATGGTTCTGCGTTATGTAACTCGGCAAATGTATCAATCGATTCAACGGGTCGTATCATTTTCAATAACCAGCTACAAAACATTGGTTCTGAAAAAACATCTGGTATCGATTTAAATCTTTCTTACTCATTTGAAGCTGCTGGCCTTAACTGGAAAGCGGGCTTAGATACAACTTACTTAGACGAGTATGTTGTTCAAGTTACTGGTGAACCTGTTGACTACGCAGGTGTTATTACGTCAGGCTCTGGTGGTTATGCAGATCTTAAATCAAACCTAACAATTAATGTTGCTGGTGATAACTGGGATGCTCAGTACCAAGCTCGTTATATTGCTGGTATGGATAGTTTTGCATGTATCGGTGATGAAGATTCATGTTATGCGCCTACAACACCAACGGTTATTTACCATGATATCAGTGGTTCATACCTTATCAATGACTCAATTACACTTTCTGCAGGTGTAAATAACTTATTTGATAAACAACCACCATATTACACTGGTAACAATGACTCAAACACTGACCCGTACACATATGATGTATTAGGTCGTCGTTTCCACGCTGGTATTAACGTTAAGTTCTAATCTAGTTTGAAATGATTACTAAGGCCCCGTTTTTACTGGGCCTTTTTTATTGTCTGAAAGCCTATCAACGCGTAAACTATAGAGGTACTTTTAACAAACGAGGTGATATTGCTTAAACAAGACGAAAACTTATCTTTTATTATTGAGCCTGAGCTTAAACCACGCACAGAGCAACGACTCGACCTGTATTTCTCCATTCCGAATGAAATGAGTGTTAACCCGCAAACACTGAGCGAAGAATCATTCTTTAATAATAACTTTAAATCGCACCTTGCGTATAACGCTAACAACATTCACTTACCCTTAGTGAGAAGCCGCTTTGTTAGTAAAAACAAAGGTGAACAACAGGATTATCGACAAAACTTAAACTTATATTGTTATCAAGTTCGACTCGCGCTGAATGCAGATATTAAAGACACCCTAAAACACCAAGAAGCCGAAGAGTTTTACCCTGCAGCCATTGAGTTGTGCCAGCAAACCAAAGGCTTGTTGAAAAAGCTAAGACGCTATACCCCAGATGATGAAAAGCTGCTGCCATTTTATAAAAACGCTGATAACTACTTAAGTTGGCATGTAGAGCAGTCATTTTTGAAACTATTGGATGAAGGGCCGCGCAGTAGTGATTTTGCAAAAGAGCGCAGTGATTTATTAGAGTTCTGCAAAGCTGAAAACAGTTATCGTGATGAGCAAGAATATAATTCGCAATCAACACTCGAAGATGCCAACCGTATCACTAATAAAATGCGCCTATTACAACGTTTGATTGAGCATGGAGTGGTGCTTACACGTAGCACGCGTCACTTAAACAGTTATTTAAAACGCATGGTAAAGGGCACGGTGACCGCAGTGATCATGGCCTTTGTGATGTTGGTTGTGTTAAATGCTCGCTCAAACTTTACCGAAGTAACAGCAACCTTGATTTTGATCTTGGGTGTTATTTATGGTCTTCGCGAAATATTTAAAGAAGACATCACACGGGTGATCTGGCGAGCTATCGTAAGAGGGCGACCAAAATGGCGGTTTCAATTTAAAAACAGCATTACTAAAGACAAAATTGCCAGCCAATACATTTGGCTTGAATACACCAGTTTTAAACGCCTGCCGAAAACGGTAAGAAGAATTTTTTCGAAGCGACGTCATCAAAATAAACAGGCTGCTCAGTGGCTGCATTTTGCAAGCGAAACACAAGTTAACGCTAAAGAGTTTTTACCTGGCTACGATACCTTGCAACAAACCATGCAATTTAGCTTGGCACCGTTTGCTCGCTATTTAAAGCGGGGTGAAGGTAAGCTCTATCATCTAGATAGTAATAAAATCTCTAAGAAAGCCGTAGAGAGGCGTTATCAGTTAAATGTGGTATTAGTCTTTACACAAAGCGAAGATGAAACTTTGTATCAGCGCTACAAGATTACGTTAAATCGCAGCAAAATTGTTAATATTGAGCGTATTTACTCACAAACTGACATTCTGAAAGATGAAAGATGAAAGGGTGGCCTTGGCCACCCAATTGGGTTTATTTAGCGTCTAAACCAGTTTTGCTATAAAGCGATACTTTGTCTGACACTAGGGTAATTTCGATATTTTTATCTTTGTTACCCCAAATGCAGTTAGTGTGTAGTGTCTTTTCTTCACACTTATCTGCTGAACCTAAGATAGCTTCAACCTCAGTTTTATCCATGCCAATTTTAATTTTTTCGTAGTTCTCTAAGTTTACTTTTGAGCAACCCGCTAAAGTAAGTGTTGCAGCCGCTGCTGCAATTGCCATATATTTTTTCATAATTGTATCCATTAATGGTTGTAGCGTCTTATTTGCACGATCATACCCATACGTGGGTGATCAAAATAATGTATCTCGTTACTTATCACACGTTTAAATTGTGAAAAACGTGCTTTTTCGTAATCACCGTTTTCTAGGCGCTGACTAATATCAAAATCTGCGTTTATAAATAGGTAGTGACGAACATAAATTTTCATTAAACCATCAAATTCCCACTTTGGCACATTTTGCAACTGGTCGGGAATATAGCGCTCAGTAGGGCCCACTAGGCTTATAAAGTCGTTATTTTCATTCTCTACTGGGGTTGAGTGTTTTGCTAAGTGTTCACCGGAAAATAAACGGATACTGGGTGCGTTTCTTTCACTCATTTCAGGAAAACGCCAGCCAGTGTGCAAAATAGGGGTTAAGCCTTTTCTATCAAGCTGATTTTTTTGCTCAACAAATTGTAATTGTTCTGGCGCCATTAAGTAAATGTCGTCAGTGTCTTCACGGGGCTCAACAACGGGTGTAACAGGCAGTTGATTATAGCTTGCTAAAAAATCAACACTGTCGTCACATACATTAGAGTGAGGGTTGCTATTCACTAAAGAGTCGGTAAACGAATTTGAGCGAAAGCGGCTATCACCTTCAATACACGCTTGCTTCGCTTGTGCTGTGTATGCAGGAGATAATAAATCTTTGCTACGCTTTGCCTTGATCTCATCGTGTTTTAAACTGAAATCTTCCTGTAAATAAGGGGCTGGGCGCTGTTTATAAATAAGAACTTCTATTTCGAACCAACGTGCTGCAAATGACGAGCTTGTATATAAGCAACAAAGCAGTAGTAAACTATTTCTAAACAACATTAATGGCTAACCTTTTTTTCGAAATCTGCAATCATTGCAGTGACCATTTTTAAGCGTTCGCGAGCGTTGGCTTCGCTAATTGCAAAGCGCAGTTTATTTGCGCCATCCATTTTATACACCTGCGGTGCACTTTGTATCAAACCTATAATGAAGCTAGGGTTAACCTTTGTATGCTGGCTAAACTCAAAATAGCCGCCTTTCGGGTTTGCTTCAATCTTCTTAATGCCGATATTACTTGCTTGCAGTTTTAATTGCTGCAAACTGAATAAGTTTTTAGTGGCGTCAGGCAGCAGACCAAAACGGTCAATCAGCTCTACCTGTAACTCGTCCATATCATTGAGGTTAGCACAGCTTGCAATGCGTTTATAGATTCCTAAACGTACGTTTACATCATGAATATAATCATCAGGTAATAACGCTGGCAGCTTTAAGTCAACCTCAGTTTGTTGACCTAATAAGTTCTCAAGGGTTGGCTCTTTACCTTCTTTGAGGGAGTTAACCGCTTGCTCAAGCATTTCCATATACAAACTAAAACCAATGGTTTGCATTTGACCCGATTGATCATCACCAAGCAGCTCACCAGCACCACGAATTTCTAAGTCATGGGTTGCGAGCGCAAAGCCTGCACCCAGGTCTTCCAGTGATTCAATCGCTTCGAGGCGTTTAACCGCATCTTTACTCAGTGATTTAGGGTTACCAGTCAGTAGGTAGGCATACGCTTGGTGATGGCTTCTTCCAACACGACCACGCAACTGATGCAGCTGTGCCAGACCCAGCTTATCTGCTCTATCCATAATAATGGTGTTGGCAGTGGGTACATCGATACCGGTTTCGATGATGGTGGTACACACAATCACGTTATATTTTTGGTGATAAAAATCACTCATAATTTGTTCAAGCTCGCGCTCTCGCATTTGACCATGTGCCGTTGTTACGCTGGCTTCAGGTACCCATTCGCTAATTTCTTCAGCAACTCGGTCTATGGTTTCAACATTATTATGTAAGAAATACACCTGACCACCGCGTTTAATCTCACGCAGAATTGCTTCACGAATAAGTTCAGCATCTCTTTGTCTAACAAAGGTTTTAACCGCTAAACGTTTCGCAGGCGGTGTGGCAATAATTGACAGGTCACGCATACCACTCATCGCCATGTTTAATGTACGTGGGATAGGGGTTGCTGTGAGAGTTAAAATATCGACATCGGCACGTAATGCTTTGATTTTTTCTTTTTGACGCACCCCAAAACGGTGTTCTTCGTCAACAATCAATAAGCCCAAATCTTTAAATTGAATATCTTGTTGAATAAGCTTGTGAGTACCAATCACGATATCTAATTTACCCTCAGCCATTTTATCTAGGGTGTCTTTTTGCTCTTTGGTTGAGTTAAAACGCGATAAAACACCAACCTCAATTGGTAAATCGGCAAAGCGGTCTTTAAAGTTTTCATAATGCTGCTGTGCAAGCAGTGTGGTTGGTACAAGTACCGCAACTTGCTTGTTATCATTCACGGCCACAAAAGCTGCACGCATTGCCACTTCGGTTTTACCAAAGCCTACGTCACCACATACTAAACGGTCCATCGCTTGCTTACTTTGCATATCACCGAGCACAGACTCAATGGCGTTGCGTTGATCGTCAGTTTCTTCAAATGGAAAGCTGTCGCTAAACTGACGATAAGCACTGCCATCAAGCTTAAATTTATTGCCAGGCTTTGCTTGGCGTTTAGCGTAAATATCTAATAGCTCAGCTGCCACATCACGCACTTTTTCAGCGGCACGTTTTTTTGCTTTTTCCCACGCATCGGAGCCCAATTTATGGAGCGGGGCAGAGGCTTCTTCACCACCTGAGTAGCGGCTCAGCATATGTAACGCAGAAACGGGCACGTATAGTTTTGCCTCATTAGCGTAAATAATCGTAACAAACTCAGTAATCACACCGGCAGCATCAATGGTTTCAAGGCCTTGATAGCGTCCTACACCGTGATCAAGGTGCACAATTGGTTGGCCTTCGCGTAGCTCAGCAAGGTTACGAATAAGCGCATCTTGGCTGGCTTCGTATTTGTGTTTACGGCGTCGACGCTGCGAAACCTTAATGCCTAGTAATTCTTGCTCTGTGATAATAGTTAAACGCGGTTTACCGTCTAGCACCACACTTTGCTCAAGTGGCGAAACGATTAGGCCAACATCACTCGAACTATTGGTAAAATCGCTAAACGATTCAAATTCTTTAAGCTTTAAACCACTTGGCTTTAATAAAGTGAGTAATGATTCGCGGCGGCCATCTGATTCAACCGAGAGCAGCACGCGGCCTTTTTGTTTTTTCTCACTGGCAACATAGTCAATTAAACCTTGGTACGGTTCATGTAACTTATGATCAATACGAACATTTGGCAGCTCTTTACTAGCAAGGTTTGTATGACCCGCTTTGGTACCTAGCTTGGCTTGTGATAAGCGAATACGCGCGTATTTACCAAACTCACCAAATAGTTCATTAACGTTTTGATACAGTTTTACAGGTTCAAGTAAAGGTCTGAGCGGATCAACACGGCGGTTTTCATAGCGTACATTCACATCATGCCAAAACTGATCAGCAGCATGCTCAATATCGCCAAAATGCATAAAGGTTGTATTACTTGGTAGGTAATCGAAGATAGTTGCCAATTCATCAAAAAACAGTGGCATGTAATATTCGATACCCGCAGGCCAGGTTCCTTTAGTCACCTGCATATAAATTGAGTCTTGCTCAGAGCTTGCGCCAAATTGTTCACGATAGTTGATACGAAAACGCTCAATGTCAGCGTCGTTAGTTGGGAATTCGTGAGCTGGCAGTAACTCAATTTTGTCGACCTTTTCATCTGAGCGCTGGCTTTCAACATCAAATAAGCGAATGCTGTCCAGTTCATCATCAAAAAAGTCTAAACGGAATGGGTGCGGGCTACCCATAGGGTATAAGTCAACGATAGAGCCGCGAATCGCGTATTCGCCGTGCTCCATCACTTGTTGTACATGTAAATAGCCCGCTTGTTCTAAGTTTTCACGTAGTGTGTGCGTATCTAAGGTATCGCCCACTTTAAAGTTAAGGGTTGAACCATAAATAAACGAAGCAGGGGCAGTACGCAGCATCAAGGTCGACACTGGCACGATTAATACACTTTGTTGTTCTTTTTTTAAGGTATTTAACGTGGCTAAGCGCGCAGAAATAATATCTTGATGCGGCGAAAAATGATCGTATGGGAGTGTTTCCCAGTCAGGAAAGACCATGACTGGGTTTTCAGGCAACAGAAATTCGAGTTCAGTTTCAAGGCGTAGGGCGCTTGGCGTATCTGGGGTGACAATCACAACCAGCTCGTTGTGTTGTTTTACACCTTCTGCGATGGCGATGCTAAGCCCGCTACCGGTAAGTTGTCCCCATTGAATTTTATCTTTTTCAGATTTTACCCAAGGCAATGCTGCCCATTGCGCAAACGCCATTTACTACTCCTTTAAACTGTTTTTTACTGCTTAGTCTCGATAAATCTTGGTTAAGTCCTGATAGTGATCGATACGACGATCACGAAGGTAAGGCCAAATTCGACGTATGTTTTCACTACGTGCTTGGTCTAATTCAACAACTAATAATTGCTCATCGCTGTTGTTCGCTTCGGCTAAGATTTCACCTTGAGGGCCCGCGATAAACGAGTTCCCCCAGAACTGAATACCTTCACTTTGACCGCTTGGATCACTTTCGTGGCCAACACGGTTACAGCTGATCACCGGCACGCCATTGGCAACTGCATGAGCACGTTGGGAAATAACCCAAGCGTCTTTTTGACGTGTTTGCTCGTCTTTTTCATCACGCGGGTCCCAACCAATGGCTGTTGGGTAAATTAAAATTTCAGCACCGGCCATTGCCATTAAGCGTGCAGCCTCTGGGAACCATTGATCCCAACACACTAATACACCTAATTTACCGACAGAGGTTTGAATAGGCTCAAAACCTAAATCACCTGGTGTGAAGTAAAACTTCTCGTAAAAGCCTGGGTCATCAGGAATATGCATTTTACGGTATTTACCGGCAATGCTGCCGTCAGTTTCAAGTACCACAGCAGTATTGTGATAAAGACCCGTAGCGCGCTTTTCGAATAATGATGACACGATCACCACATTAAGTTCTTTAGCAAGTGCACCTAAGGTGTCTGTGCTTGGGCCCGGGATTGTTTCTGCTAAATCAAAAACGTCTACATCTTCGGTTTGGCAAAAATATAAGCTACGGTGTAGCTCTTGAAGAACAATAAGCTTAGCGCCTTGGCTTGCTGCATCACGAATACCAGTAATTGATTTTGCCATATTGTCTTGAGCATTATCGGTGTTTGATTGCTGAACAAGAGCAACCTTTAAATGCGTTGGTTTAGTCATTGTTTGTTCCTGCTAAAAAGCCGCGCGGTAATTGCATTGTAATACAGTGTAAGCTGCCAAATTGGTGAATAATTGGCACACAATTAATACCCACTACAGTGTGATCTGGGTATGCTTTGGCAACCTGACCAAGCGCCAGTTGATCGTTTTCATCACCATAAATTGGTACTAAAACGGTTTTATTGATAATTAAATAATTAGCGTATGTGGCAGGTAATCTGTCACCATCTTCATCGAACACTGCTTTTGGCCAAGGTAAGGCAATCAGCGTGTAGTTTTCACCCTCTGCTGTTTTAAATGATTGCAGTTGCTTTTCCATTGCATCAAGGGCTGCAAAGTGCTCATCATTTTTATCATCACACTGTACATAAACAAGGGTGTTGTTTGGGGCAAAACGTACCAGCGTATCAATATGGCTGTCGGTATCATCACCCGCAAGGTAACCGTGATCAACCCAAAGAAACGACGTAGCGCCTAATTGCTCAACCAGCGTTTGTTCTATATCTGCTTTTGTGAGTTCAGGATTACGATTTGGGTTTAATAAGCACTCGCTAGTTGTGAGTAACACGCCGCGTTCATTGATCTCGACGCCACCGCCTTCAAGAACCAGCTCACTTTGCTGATAGCCATTTTTAGAATTAGCGACTTGCTTTACAAGTACTTGATTAATTTGATTATCAAGATCACTTGCAAACTTATTGCCCCACCCATTAAAAATAAAATCCATTACTTTCAATTCTGTTGCGTCATCAATATTCGCACAGGTCAATGGGCCATGGTCACGTGCCCAGGTATCGTTACAGGGTGTCACCACAAAGTGAATGCGATTAGCATCAACCTCTGCATTTGCAAGTAAAGCTGCAATATGTGCTTTGAGAGCATTATCATGAGCTACAATCACAACATCTTGTTGTTGGCTTATTGCTTGGCAAAGTGCTACATACACAGGCTCAACAGCGGTTAAATTTGCTGCCCAATCTGTGTCTTGATGAGGCCAAGTAAGCATAACAGCATCTTGCTCAGCCCATTCAGGTAAAAGTCTAAATTTCATGAAGGTATTAAACAAACTAAGGTGGGGCTAGTTTAGCATTTTAGCCATAGATGTCAGCTTTTTGTGCGCGATCCAGCGTGATTTTTATTTGTCTTGCTGATTGTTTTCTTGCTGACGTTTTTTAAGTTGGCGTGTTTGTGCGTGCAGGGCTGCTCTTACGACTAAATCTTGGTCAGCATCGCGAATGGCAGTAAACAATAATGTGTATTGGTATTTATCATCATCGCATTTTTCAATGGCCACTAATTCGGTATAGCAATAAATAGCTGATGCTTCGTGTTGTAAGAATAACTTAGTGCGAAATGTTTGCCCTAATTCATACACATCAGCGGAGGTAAGTTTTACACCGCCACCGCCATAACTATCGCAATAGTTTGCGTTATCGTCAGGTTGCTCTGAGGCTAAGATGTGACTCATGATTAAATCAATTTTACGAGATTGCGCCTGTAAAAAGGCCGCCAGTTCTTGTGCAACATCACCTAGATTACGAAGTGGTCGTAAGCTTGTTTGCTCAAGTTCGTTTACTTCGTTGGCAAGTTTAAACAGGGCAGGGATATCCGCTTCAAGTTCAGCATTGGTTTTTGGCACAGCACTTGGTTCAACCGCATATAAATTGACACGGTTGCTCTCGTTGATTTGAAAATATTGTTCAAATTCGGCTAATTTTTGATTATTCATGCTGTACTCCACACATCTTTCCTTAATACTAGCGTTCGAAGCAGTAAATTGCTAGTAATCAAATAATCAAAAAAAAGGGCAAACTCATTGTTTGCCCTTCATTTTTTACAGGTTACCCTCTTGGGTTTTAACATGTTCTTGTTGATGATGTTCTGCTATCTCATCAGCGAGCTCTTGTCTTGAACGTTTTTCAGTTAACTTACGCGCCGTTAACCAATAAAAGAACAGCGGCACAAAGAATACAGCCAGGAATGTCGCTGCCATCATACCGCCCATGACACCGGTACCAACACTGTGACGGGCACCTGCACCTGCGCCAGAGCTAAGTACTAGAGGCACTACGCCTAAAATGAATGCAAGCGAAGTCATAATGATTGGTCGAAAACGTAAACGTGCAGCCTCAAGCGCAGCCGTACTTGCGCTCCAGCCTTGTTGATGTTTCATCAAGGCGTATTCAACAATAAGAATCGCGTTCTTACTAGCAAGACCAAGTAGTGTTACCAGACCAATTTGGAAGTACACATCGTTTGTCATGCCAACAACCCAAACTGCTATAAGCGCACCAAAGGTACCAAATGGCAGGGCAAGCATCACAGACAGTGGTAGTGACCAACGCTCATATAGCGCTGCTAGAATCAAAAATACCATGATCACAGCAAGGCCTAAGGCAATTCCTGTGGTGCCTGAACTGCGTTTCTCTTGGAATGCAGAGCCTGTCCACTCGTAGGTCATATTAGGTGGTAAAACGGCTTGTGCAATACGCTCAACTTCAGCAATAGCTTGACCCGAACTGTAACCCGGCGCTGCATTACCCATCAGTTTAACAGCAGGTAAGTTGTTATAACGATTTAGGTTTTCTGGGCCACGGCTATACTCGATAGTGGTAAAGGCTGAAAGCGGCACCATAGTACCTTGGTTGTTTTTAACATAGATACGGCCAATGTCATCAGGCTTCATTCTAAATTCAGCGTCTGCAGACATTAGTACTTGCCATGCGCGACCAAATTTATTGAAGTCGTTAACGTAATAAGTCCCTAAGTTACCTGCAAGAGCAGTAAATGCATCATCAATTTCGACACCCATGGCACGGGCTTGTTCACGGTCAACATCAACACGTAGCTGTGGTGCATCAGGGCGCCAAAGTGTTTGCAGACCACTGATGATAGGGCTCTTTTGCGCTTCAGCTGTCATCAACTGCATTGCATGTTGAAGTTTGTCTGGGTCGCTATCACCTTTGTTTTGAATGTAAAACTCAAAACCACCTGTGTTACCTAAACCAAAAATAGCCGGAGGATTAAAGGCAAGAACGAGCGCCTCTTTAATACCTGCTGTTTTCATGAAGAGCTCTTGCACCAGTGCCTTGGTATCAACTTCACGCTCATCCCAATGTTTTTGTGTCACGAATAAGGTTGCAGCGCTGTTTTTGTAACCACCGCCAATAAAGTCAAAACCGGTAAACGCTACCACGTTTTCGTTCGCTGGGTTTGATTGCACGGCCTCAACAACTTGCTGCGTGACTTGCTCTGTGCGTTCAAGTGATGAACCGTCAGGTAAGAAGATTGCAGAGATGTAATAACCTTGGTCTTCATCTGGCACAAGCGAACCTGGGGTGTTTTGCCAAAGGCCAATCGTTGCGGCAATCATACCTATCATTAAGATCAGCCCTAACAGACCACGGCGCACCATAAATCCAACAGCACCAACGTAACGGCCGGTGATCTTGGTAAACATGTCGTTAAACCATAAGAAGAAGCGGGCAGTTTGCTTGTGTTCTTGTTTTAAAATAAGTACACAAAGCGCTGGCGTCATCGTTAATGCCACAACACCCGATAAACTTACAGCAATCGAAATAGTAATAGCGAACTGGCGGAATAGCTCACCGGTTAAGCCACCTAAAAACGCAATTGGCACAAACACTGAACAAAGTACTAAAACAATTGCCACCACCGGGCCGCTTACTTCGCCCATCGCTTTAACAGCGGCTTCTCTAGCACCTAGCCCTTCTTCGTGCATGATACGCTCAACGTTTTCAAGTACCACGATGGCATCATCAACAACAATACCAATCGACAGCACCATACCGAATAAGGTGAGTGAGTTAATTGAGTAACCCAGCATATACATGCCGGCAAATGTGCCCAGTAGTGATACTGGCACTGCTAGGGTAGGAATAAGCGTGGCGCGCCAATTTTGTAAGAATAAGTACACCACTAAGAATACCAATACCATGGCTTCAAGTAGTGTTTTTACAACTTCACGGATTGATACTTCAACAAAGCGGGTTGTGTCGTATGACGTTAAATGAGCAAGGCCGGTAGGGAACTGGCTTTTCATTTCTTCAATAACACCGTTTACTTCTTCAGCTACATCAAGAGCGTTAGCACCCGGTTGCAAGAAGATACCTAACAGTACCGCTTCTTTACCGTTAATTGTCCCTTTGAAGTTATAATCTTTTGAGCCAAGTTCAACGCGGGCAACGTCTTTTAAGCGTAAGCTACTGCCGTCAGTGTTTGAACGAATAATGATATTTTCAAACTGCTCAGGCTCAGACAAACGCCCTTGTGCAGTTACACTGTAAACCAGCTCTTGTGGAGATTGTGTAGTTGGTGTTGCACCAATTTTACCTGCCGCGTATTGTGAGTTTTGAACACGGATTGCCCCTGCAATTTCTTCAACAGTGACACCTAACTGGCTCATTACATCAGGGCGCAGCCAAATACGCATTGCGTAATCTTTGGCACCAAAAATTTGTACACTGGTAGTGCCAGGAATACGTTTAACACGGTCTAGCACGTTCATAGTGACATAGTTTGATGTCCATAAACTTGAACGTGTTCCATCTGGTGAGTAAAAGGCATGAACTTGTAAAAAGCTAGAAGAACCTTTTTGAACTACCACACCTTGGCGACGTGTTTCTTCAGGTAAACGCGCTTCAACCTGCTTAACACGGTTGTTTACGTTAACGGCTGCTTGATCAACATCAGTACCAATTTCAAAAGTAACTTCGATGGTGGTTGAACCTGCACTGGTTGACGTTGATGACATATACATCATGCCTTCAACACCGGTAATGGCATTTTCAATCGGTGTCGCAACCGTTTGCTCAAGCACATCGGCAGATGCACCGGGGTAGGCTGCGGTTACTTGTACAACCGGTGGTGCTATTTCAGGATATTGCGCCACAGGTAAGCTGCGCATCGCAGCAAGGCCCGCAAGCACAATAACAATAGAGATAACAAACGCAAAAATGGGTCTGTCTATAAAGTAACGAGAAAACATAAGACTCCCTGTGCTTATTCTGCGTGGCTAGGGTTAGCGGCTGGTTTGCCAACATTGACTGGCATACCCGGGAAGAAAATACGTGCCATGCCATCAACAATAACTTGGTCACCTTCTTTTAACCCACTGCGAATTAACCAAAAATTTTGGTATTGCTCGTTTTCTGGTTTTTTGATCCATTCACCTACAGTAACAGGGGCAGGTAAAGCGACATCCATACCTTGCTCGTTTTTACTTACTACATAAACAAACTTACCGGTGCCGTTATCAAGCACTGCACGTTGAGGAACAATGAAAGCGTTTTTGCGTACAGCACCACTTAACTCAACGCGCACGAATTGGCCCGGGCGAAGTTGAAAATCAGGGTTAGGAATAATTGCCTGAAACTCACTGGTACCTGTGTTTGGATTAATACGCACATCTGAGAAGTTAACTTCACCGGTTTGTCCGTATAACGAGCCGTCTTGAAGTTTAATTTGTGTTTTCCAATGGCCTTGCTCAGGTAACGTCAGTGAGCCATTTTTAACATCTTTACGCATTTGCAGTTGTTCACGCTCAGATAAGCCAAAACGAATACGAATAGGGTCAAACTGAGTCATTTGAGTCAGTAATAAATCTGGACCAGAAACATAGGTTCCTTCAGAAACAAACTCACGTCCCATTACACCTGCGACAGGGGCTTTCACTTGCGCATATTCAAGGTTTAGTTGCGCTTCTTTTAAGGCAACTTTTGCAGCGGCTAAATCAGTTTTAGCTATATCATTAGCTGAGCTTGCGTTATCGTAATCACGTTGTGAAACAGATTTTTCGGCACGTAGTTTAGCTAATCGTTTAACGTCACGATCAGCTTGAACAAGCGCTGCTTTTGCACCATCAAGTGCTGCTTGCGCACGATCTACCGCAAGTTGATAAGGTTCAAGGTCAATTGTAAACAGTGATTGACCTTGCTCTACACGTTGACCTTCTTCAAAGTTGCGTGATTCAAGAATACCGGTGACACGGGCACGAACTTCAACTTCTTTTGAACCAGACAGCGTCGCTGGCAGCTCAATAGTAAAGGGTGCATCGTGAGTTTCCATTGTCATAGTCGCGACAGCAGCGGGGTGCATTTGACCCTGTTGTTGCTGTGGCGCTTCAGAACAACCTTGCAGTAGCAAAGGAGCAGAAACTAATAACAACGCAGATAATGATAATTTGGCAGGTGCGAAAGGCAGACGCATGTTTACTCCACAGTCCAATTGTTAAGTAGGTATACATAAAAAGTAGTCTATCAGGATGAAAGACGTCACTATGCATTTTCATTTAGCGTTTAGTTTATACCCAAAAAAGAGAAAGGTACACCCTGTAGTTTACTTTTTTATTAGGCACAAAAAAACGCAAAGCATTTTCGCTTTGCGTTAATTTAAGGTTTAAATCGTTTTTTACTTTTTCGTTAGTAAAGAGGCTAACTCTTCAAGGTTTTTAACAATGTAATCTGGTTGCTTTGCCAGTGGGTAAAGCGCTTTACCGGGCCTTGCGATAAACGCTGTTTGCATACCCGCTTCTTTAGCGCCTGCTACATCCCAGCCGTGAGCAGCAACCATTAAAGCTTCGTGAGGCGCTACATTTAATTGTTCAAGCAACCACTTGTAAGCGCGCAGATCGGGTTTATACACTTTAATATCTTCAACACTGTAACGGTGAGTAAAGTAATCTGTTAAACCAGCATGTTGAAACTGTGCTTTTACACCGTTATTTGACGAATTTGTAAAGCTGACCAGTTTGTAGTTTTGCTTTAATTTCGCTAAAGCTGGTTTAACATCGCTATGCGCAGGTAAAGATAAAAGCGATGGCACAATCGCTTGTTTAGCTTGCTCGTTGGTTAACGAAATTTGATTATTACTTGCCACCATCATCAGTGCTGCAACGCCGATTTCACCAAAGTCATGATAATCATTCGATACCGTACTTACTAAAGAGTGGTGAAGCATTGTCGAAAACCAAAGTGGCAATAGCTGGGTATTGCCATCAAGCGCTTTAGCGACTGAGGTTTGCATTTGTTCAAGATCAAGCAAGGTTTCGTTGACATCAAACACAATTACTTTTGGTTTAGCTTGGTGTTGAGACTCTGCCATTGTGCCTCCCGAGTAAGTTAGGGTTACCAATAAAACTAGACTAAAAAATACTTTTTTAAACATGATTTAGTGCCTTAACTGCGTTAAGTACATCTAAAGGCTCTGCTCTTAGAGTGTAATCTTCATGAGCAAATGCAAATTGAATCACCCCTTGGCTATCAATAACGTAAGTTGCTGGTAGTGGTAATTCGTAGCTTTCGTCACCATTGGCTTTTGGAATATCTAAACCAAGTTGATCGTAAACAGGGATCAAACGTTCATCCAAAGTGAATACCAAACCACACTTTTTAGCCAAAGAGTTAGACACATCAGAAAGCACCGTATAAGCTAGCTCGTTTTGCTGTTGGGTAGACAGTGATTCATCAGGTAACTGAGGCGAAACAGCAACTAACTGGGCATTTTGATCAGCAAATGCTTGTTGCATATTGTTAAGTGCACGTAGCTCTAAATTACAATACGGGCACCAGCCACCACGGTAAAAACTCAGCACAAGCGGGCCTTTCGCTAGCAATTCAGTCGAGCTGATTTGTTTGCCCTTGCTGTCGGGTAATTCAAATGCTGGAAACTTATCACCGACTTTTAAAGCATGTTCACGTAATTGTTCAGCAATTAGTTTTTCAGTCGTTACATCCATCAAATTTAAGATATCAGCTGGGACATTGGCTTTCTTTTGCACTTCAAAGGCGTCGATTTGGGTTTTTAAAGACATACATGCTCCAATCATTTTTTACAATCAGTAGCAAGTATAGAGTTTTAAATATTTATATATACAATATAAAACTGAAACCTAAATTCGAAAACATTGAATGAAAGCCATGTACAGTTTATGTGATTTAGAAACCTTTATTGCCATAGTTGAAAACCAAGGTGTAGTTGCCGCCGCTAAAGCTCAGGGCCTCTCACCAGCTACGGTAAGTCATCGCTTAAGTAAGTTAGAAAAAGCATTAAGTACTGTATTGTTGTTTCGTGATAGTCGGCGAATACGCTTATCGCCTGCAGGGGACTTGTTTTATCAACGTGCTGGTGCCATTTTAGAGGCCTTGTATGATGCAGAGCATCAAATTGGCGCACGGGGTTCAGCAGTGACAGGGCTTTTACGAGTCACTATGCCGCCTTGGGTATTTTCAAAATTTGTGATGCCTGAGCTTGGCCACTTTGAACAGCAATTTCCCGACTTAAAACTCGATTTTATGATCACAGACCAATTTGTGAATATTGTGGATGATGCCCAAGATGTGGCTATTCGAGTTGGTCAGTTAGCAGATTCAAACCTGCTTTCTCGTAAGCTTGTTAGTAACTCTCGTATTTTGTGCGCAGCACCGAGCTATATTGAAAAATATGGGCAACCTAAGTCGGTGGCTGATCTTAAAGACCATTACTGGGTGTGTTTGCCATGGCAGCGACAGCTTAAATTTAGCGAAGGCGGACAAGTCATTAATTATAATGCGAGAACGCGTTTTACTGTCTCTAATTCAGATAACATGACACAGGCTGCGATTGCAGGTCATGGCATAGCGATTAAATCTTATATTGCAATTAAAGACGATTTAGCCGAAGGGCGGTTAATTGAAGTACTCCCTAATAGCCTAGTTGATGCTGATGCACCAGTGTGGTTTTTAAAACCACAAAACAGCCTAGTGACGCGCAAAACAGAGGTTTTTTATGAGTTTATGAAATCTTTGTTTACTTAAGGTACAAAAACTTAACAAATGGCTTGTAATTAAACTGAAATCTCGTACCCTAAAGCAATAAAAATATAATAAAGGTGAGTTAAGGATGACAGAACAAACTGGGGTTATCACCGCTTTTACTGAGATATCGAGCAAGCTTAGGCGCTTTGTATCGCGAATTGTCAGCCCTGATGATGTAGAAGATATTGTACAAGAAACGTTTATAAAAAGTTATGAAGCTGATCTTAAGCAAAATATCGAATATACTCACAGTTACATGCTGAAAACGGCTAAACATTTAGCGCTGAATCACATCGCTAAATGGGACAATAAATACAAAGAATCGTTAGATGAACAACAGCAGGTTGAGCATCACATGCGTTCAATGGCACTTGAAGATGAAGTGACTTCTAAAGAGCGTTTTTTGTTTTTTTGCCGAGTAACTAACGAATTAAGCCCTCAGGTTAAAAAATGTTTTATCTTAAAAAAAGTCTATGGCTTAAGCCAAAAGGAAATTGCAGCTAAAATGGATCTCAGCGAGAGTACTGTTGAAAAACATATAGCCAAAGGCTTATTGCATGTTCACCGAGCAATGAAATCACACGATGTACAACCTCAGGCATTTACCCCTACCACAGAGTTCACTGCAAAAGAGGTGAGCAAATGAGTAATGTTCATCCATTTTCATCAAAAGACATGATTCAAGAGCAGGCGAGTCATTGGATCAGTGCAATTGATCGTGGCTTATCTAAAGATGAAGTAAGCCAATTACATATCTGGGCTCATCAAAGTATGGCTCATCAAGAGGCACTGTTTGAACTTGCGACCTTGTGGGATGAAATGAGTGTGCTTAATGAGTTAAGTAGCTTATTTCCTTATAAAGCACCGCAAAAACAACCTGCTGTATTTGGTATGTCAACCGCAGCCAGCTTTTTAGTGGTGATGTTGCTTGGTTGTATCATGCTTATCTATTCAAGCTATTGGCAAAGTGAAGAAAATGACTACGCCAAATTTAGCAAAATTTACCGCACTAAAGTGGGTGAGCAAGCTGAATTTGTGTTACCAGACAGCACTATTGTGCAGCTTAATACCAATACTAAACTCGAAGTTGCCTACTCAGGCGATCGTCGTCAATTAATTTTGAGTCGCGGTGAAGGGCGCTTTAATGTTGCCAAAGATCCGAGCCGTCCGTTTACGGTTATTGCTGGTGATAAATCATTTACTGCACTTGGTACGGTGTTTAATGTTCAGCGAAATACCGCTTCAGACTTAGAGCTAGTGGTGACCGAGGGCAAGGTGATGATTGCTGATCCTGGTACGCAGGTTGATGCTAGCGACTTTAATCGTTTAAAAGACGCCTCAGATAACAGTGAAGATATAAAAGCGCTTCGCGCTAATGTTGTTGTATCTGGTGAGAAAGCACTGATAAAACAAAGTAAAACAGAACCAATTAAGCAGTTATCTGTTGATGACGTACAACGTGATTTGGCATGGCAACAAGAAATGCTGATTTTTAATGGCGAGTCTTTAGACGAAGCTCTGCAAGAGGTGAGTCGTTATACCGCCACACGTTTTGAATTAAATGATCCAGAACTTGCCTCTTTAAAAGTGGCTGGCGTGTTTAAAACTGGTGACATTAAAGGTTTGCTTGATTCTTTACAGGTCAACTTAGGTGTAGAACATCAACGTTTAGGTGAACATCGTGTTAGCTTAACTATCGCTGCAAAAGGTTAGTTCTGTCTATGAGAATACGCCAATGTAATGATGTTAATTGTGCGCCACTTTCTCGTCACAAAAAATTAATTAAAAAAAAGTTAAATTTACATAGCGGATTTTTCTTCCTCACTTGTTTGTTTAAATTGCGCAGTAAGCAATTGCCGTTGTTACCTGCCTCTTTTGTTATTTATGGCCTTACAGCAGGCCAAGTAGCAATAGCGGCTGAAAAACAAATGCTGCAATTTGACATCAAAGCGCAACGAGCTGATTTGGCGTTAATCGAATTTGCAAAGCAAACCGAACAAACAGTCATTTTTTCTTTCGAATTAGCAAAGCAATATCAAGCGCAATCAGTGTTTGGTTTTTACACCAAACTTGATGCACTGAATGCGATGCTAGAAGGCACTGAGCTCGATGCGGTTGTTGATCAACAAGGCTTGCTGAGTATAAAACTCAAACAAGTAGATAGGATAGATAATAACATGATCAAAGTATCAGGGGTCAGCGCTGCAGTCGTGCCATTACTGCTTGCCGCCAATACGCAAGCGTTAGCAGAAGATCAATCAGCAGAACAAAACATCGAAAAAATTGCCGTTGTCGGTAGCCGTGTAGCAGGACGCTCGGTTGAAGATTTACCGGTTCCGGTTGATATTTTAAGTGCCGAAGCACTCGAGAATACAGGTCAAACAGAAGTTGGCCGTATGCTTCAGGCTATTGCACCGTCTTTTAACTTTTCAAGCTCGTCTATCAGTGATGGTACTGATGCACTTCGCCCTGCAACATTACGTGGCTTAGGGCCAGATCAAACCTTAGTTCTTATCAATGGTAAACGCCGCCACCAAGCGAGCCTTATTCACATTAATACGTCAGTAGGTCGTGGTACGGCGGGTACCGACATGAATGCTATTCCTGCTGCTGCAATCAAACGTATTGAAGTATTACGTGATGGTGCTGCTGCGCAATATGGTTCAGATGCCATCGCAGGCGTTATTAATATCGTATTAAAAGACGCTGAAGAGGGCGGTAAAGCGGCTATTAATTACGGTGAGTACTCAGAGGGCGATGGCGAAACTGTAACTGTTGATTTCAACAAAGGTTTTGCTTTAGGTGATGAAGGTTATTTAAATACCACAATCAACTACCGTGACCGTGCGCCGACAAACCGTGCTGGCCTTCATGGCTCATGTCAATTTTACGGCTGTACTGAACTTGATGACGGTACGCTTTTAGCAGGCGACCCTCGTGAGTTAACGGCACCTCGTGATACGTTTAGAATTGGTGATGCAGATTCACAGCAATTTGCTCTAACCGTTAATACTGGCTATGAACTTGCTGGTGGTGAGCTATATGGCTTCATCACTTATTCAAATCGTGAAAACGAATCAGCTGCGTTTTTCCGTCACAACGCTAATGCTAATGGTAACCCTGTATTACAAGATGGTGATGCAACCATTCCTATGGGTTTCTTACCGAAAATTAATACTGTAATTGATGACGTATCTTATAACTTTGGTTATAAAAAATCGTTCGATAATGACTCAAGCATTGATTTATCGTACACCTACGGTGAAAACAGCATTGATTACACCACAAGCGACACTATCAACGGCTCTTACGCTAACTACCTTCGCTATGACCAAGGTTTAACGGCTGATGAAATTCGTGCCACTATTCCGCGTTCAGCGTATGCATATGGCCTTGAATTATCACTGCAAACTTTAAATCTTGATTACACAAAAGATTACGATAACTTCTCATTAGCACTAGGTGCTGAGCTTCGTACTGATGAGTTCCGTATTCTTGAAGGTAGCGAATACGCATACCGTGATTACGATACAGTTGATGGTGTGAGCATCTATTCTGGCTTGAATGGCGGTGTAGGTAGTGTTGACGCTGCAAGCGGTACGCAAGGGTTTGGTGGCTCAGATCCGGCATCATCTGTTGATGAGTCGCGCGATGTGATCTCATTCTATATGGATGCAGAAACCTATGTTATCGATGATGTAATTATTTCAGGTGCGGTGCGTTACGATAACTACAAAGGCTTTGGTGACACAGTTAACTTTAAGTTAGCGGGTAACTGGTCTGTGACTGAAGATGTGTCTTTACGTGGTGCATTAAGCACAGGTTTTAGAGCACCTTCTATGCAACAACTTTACTTTAATAACGTAAGTACTCAGTTTGTTGTAGGTGATGATGGTAGCTTAGTGGCTGAGCAAGTAGGTACGTTCAGAAACGACAGTACTTTAGCGCAATCAATTGGTATTCCTAAGCTAAAAGAAGAGAAATCACAAAACCGTAGTTTAGGTATTGTGTATAACGTTACCGAAAATATCAATTTAACTATTGACTACTACTCGATTGATATAGACGACCGTATCGTTATTTCTAACCGTTTAGGTAAAGGTTTATCAGATACGCTAGATGCTGCACTTGAAAGCTCAGGCGCAGGTGCGGGTCAGTTCTTCTTAAATGGTGCAGACACAGAAACAGAAGGTGTTGATTTAGTTGCCACATGGAACACAGAAGGCCTTGGCGGCACGCTAGATTTCACCTTTGCTGCTAATTTCACTAAAACTGATGTGGTTGATTTATTTACGCCATCAGGCAGTGGCCTTGAAACTATTCCGGTAGAAGATGTGTTTTCTGCCCAAGAAACATCAATTATCGAAGAATGGCAACCAGAAGACCGCATTAACTTAAGCGCGCTTTACCGCTTAGAAGATTGGACTGTAAACCTATCTCTAAACCGTTACGGCGAATACACAGTTGAAGATGGTGGCCGTCAAACATACGGTGCTGAAATCTTAACTGATGTTAAAGTTAACTACTTCTTTAACGAAAACCTATCATTTAACATTGGTGCAAATAACTTATTTGATGTTTACCCAGATAAGAACACCATTGGTAATTCACGCTCGGGTACGATTGTTGATGCTAGCGGCAACACAATTGTTTCAAGCCCTGGTGTTTTCACTTACTCACGTCGTTCTGCACCATTTGGTTTTAACGGTGCGTACTACTACGTAGGTGCAGAGTACAAGTTCTAAACTCCCTTTAGATTCCTTTATTATTTAACTTGCAAAGGGCCGTTAGGCCCTTTTTTAGTTATAAAGACGTGCTTATAGCAATTGGCACATCTTGATATTGTTTTATTTTATCAAGCAAGGTTACTAAGGTTTTGTGACTGCTTCGCTCACTTGCTGTTACTTGCACATTGGTCATTTCAAACTGTGCGGCAAATAAGGCAAGGTTAGCGATTATCTGCTCTGGTGTGATAAGCCTATTTGCAAAGTAAATACTGCCGTTTTCAGTGATAGTAAATTGCGCTTGTTTTTTAGGGTTTTCAAGACTTGGTTTTGCTAAAGGGCGATTGACTTCAATAGCGCGCTCTTTAACAAATGAGGTTGTGACGATAAAGAATATCAGCAAGATAAACACAATATCGAGCATAGGGGTCATATCTGCATCAGCGTTTGCAGTGGTTTTTTTATGTTGTTTCACCATAATTAGGTCCTTGTTGTTTTTGACCAAGCCACAAAATTTACGATTAAGTGGACTAGCCATAGTCGTGATTAATACCACGGATTATTTTAAAATGCTGGGCGCCACAGCAGTTTTTCGGATCCTAAATTTAAAGTTAGCAGCTTTTAAAAAAACGGTGGTTAAATAAATATTCTAAGTTTATTAAATGTTTGTAGCGTTTTTGTTGGTAAAAATATTTATTAACTTTGATGAAATCATTTCGAAGTGTATCTGGTCATTTTTGTCGGAACTAAGTTTAAAGGATGGATAAATGATAAAAATTACGTCTTTAGTTTGTGCGATGTGTCTTGTTTTACCGACAGCAAGTTTTGCTGAGCAATCAGTAAACGGGCAAGATTTTATTAATTTATTCGAAAAGCTGTCAGGTAAGCAGCCCGGTATCAGAAAAGGTCACGCCAAAGGGGTGTGCGCTGTTGGCACATTTACACCTAATCAAGCAGCAAAGCAGTATTCAATCAGCCCTTTATTTAACGCACCGTCAAAAATAAATATTCGCTTTTCTATGGGCGGTGGTAACCCTCATGCTGATGAAACATCACGTTCTCCACGCGGAATGGGGGTGCAGTTTTTACTAGAAAATGGTGATGTGCACAATATTGCAGGGCTAACAACGCCTGTATTTGCAGGGAACAGCCCAGAAGCGTTTTTTGGTTTGCTAAGTACATTAGTACCTGACGAAAAAACTGGGCAAATAGATTTTGCAAAAGTAAAAGCATACAGAGAGCAAAACCCGAGTACCTTAGGGCAATTTAATTGGCTGCAAAGCCATAACCCGCCAGCATCTTATGTGTCTTCACGTTATTTTGGTGTGCATACCTTTTACATGGTTGATGAAAAGGGCGCTAAGCATGCCTTTAGATGGACCATGGTGCCAGAAGAGCCTGAGCATGTGCTAACTGAAGAGCAAATGAAAACCTTCCCTAAATCATTTCTGGCTAAGCGACTTGAAGAAGATTTAGCGAAAGGGAAGGTGCGTTATCGTTTTCAAGCAGAATTAGCTGAGCCCGGTGATGCATTAACTGACCCTTCAGTACGATGGCCTGCGGATCGCAAAACAATTAATTTAGGAAAGCTCACTATAGAATCGACAGGTGAATCAGGTTGCGACCTCACAAATTATGACCCAAATCTACTATCTAAAGGCTTTATGCCAAGTGATGACAAAGTACTTAAATTACGCTCAACAGCCTATGCGATTTCATTTGCTAAGCGTTTAACGGAGCAATAAAAAACTAAATCGCTTGGCGGTGCTCCCGATTATTTGATTACCAAATAAACTTGGTGGTTTAACGACCAAGCGATTTTAATTTAAAAGTTGTCGTAAATAGTTAAAGTCATATTTTTCAATAATGTATTGTTTTTATACACTTTACCCATATCTATACATTTACTGAAAAATAAATAAAGGGAATTTTATGAATGTAACTTTGCGTGATGTTACGAAGGATAATTGGCTGGATGTAATTCACTTAGAAATAACTAAAGAGCAAGAGGATTACGTAGCGTTAAATTCAGAGTCTATCGCTGAATCAAGCTTTTATCCCCATTATGTTAATCGGGCAATATATCGTGAAGATGAGGTTGTCGGTTTTATTCAATACTACCAAGAGCTTGAAGAAGGGCTACCTGATGAGTTTTACATTGCTCAGTTTATGGTTGATGTAAAGTATCAAGGCCAAGGTATAGGTAAAATCGCAACAGAATTAGTAATTAACGAGATGAAAGAAATTCCAGAATGTAAAAAAATAACCATACTCTATATGCCTGGCCACCATATGATGCGCAAATTTTATTCTCAGTTTGGTTTTGTGGTCACCGAAGAGGACGATGAAGACGGTGTTGTAATGGAACTTGATGTTAAATAGTAGGAACGCTTTTTTAGGGGAGCTTAGTTATCATCAACCTTTATTATATCTTGTCACGTTAGATTGGTGGGCCTTAATAAAATATGGGAGTCTTATAAACGCGTGAAGCAGGCTGTGGGATGAACTCGTTTTTAGACAAAAACACGTTAGAGTATTTAATCAGTAACGCCTCATTCAGAGGCAAATAATTGTTGGCTAAAATCGCGACGCAGGAGCAAAGCCAACTGTTATTTGTCCTGCTGTAATGACTTGATACTTATTGAACCTTCTCCCCGAAGTTTAGCGAACAGCTAAACTTCAAGGCGACCAAACCAAAAGGAGAAAGCTCAGTGAAACTTTATACTAATTATCATAAATATTATTGTGGAATTGATC
>NZ_JAKGBH010000024.1:0-77374 GCF_021532515.1 Pseudoalteromonas sp. PAST1
CATTGATGCATTAAGCGGCGCACATACACTCTAAGTAAAGTGCTTAAGTCTGATTATGGCAAGAAATTGTTACTTTGTCAGGGATAGTCAACACTTTATTAGCGAGAGACTTGCTTGGCTGACATTTAAGACAAATCGCGAGATTCCAAATCTGCCACCAACAGTCGGAACTGAGTAACTCACTTGAGCTTTAAAAAGTAAAGCATTGAAATATTTATGGTATTTATACATCCTACCTAGCTCACAGCAGAGTTTAGCATCGTGCATTAATATGACCTTACACTAAAAATACGTACTAGTTGACGTCTATCAAACTCGTTTACGAGATAGTGTAGTGGTCGACAAATTTTGGCCACATCGTTATTGCCTAATAACCGATGCTCTCTTTAAATGCGAAATGAGTAGTGCACGCATTTTTAGCCTTTTGGCAAAACGTTGATGTCTCGAAATTTTCAAGCGCTGTGCCTTGTTTATTTTCAGAAACGTCTGCTTTCAGTGAAAAGCGCCGATTTAACCGAGTATCAGTGAATTTCCGCTTCTGGCACATAAGTAATATTCAGAAGGTGCGAATACTACATTAGCTCACTTTACTGCAAAAACCGTAACCAACGTCTTCATTGAGTCACCCGGAATCAAAACAAAGTGCATTTTGCTACCAAGATGCTGCCAGAACTCGGCCTGTTGTGCATATTTTTTGGCTTTTTGGATAGTGACCCTTTCAGATAACTGGGCTTTAGTTAGCGCAGAACATAGCAGCTTTGAGCACAAAGCCTTCCAAGGATGCTTAGGTACACCGTCTGAAAGCCGTTCCACGAATCTTTCAAGCGCGTGACGAGTCACCACGACAGGTCCCATGTTCGGAACATTTATTACCTCATCGATTTCTCTCACGGTAGCATTATCGACGCAGTATTCTTCGAAGGAATGAGAGAGCCATTCTTCCCGTTTTTCTACCGAGATCTGTGCTTCCTGGTATCGAGTGAGCAAAAACCTAGTCAGGCTGTAAAGTGAATGCTGAGTTGATCGTTGTTTCTGTAACTTTTTGATAGCTCCTTTACTGACCCGGATTTGAAGCCCATTACCGCTTCGGTTACTCCCCATCACCTCTTTCACTGACAGTAGGTGATGAATCGCATAGAGCTCAGCTGCAATTGGCTTTTGCTGCTAAGGGAGCTTGTCGTATTGCTCACCTAAATCGACCTTTAGTTCGCCTCCTCTTCGAAGGCCTGTCTTCCAGTAAACCGTAAACTCATCATCAATCTGCTTTGTTAACAGGGTTAATACCATCATGTTTGTTTCTCCTATTGGTTATCTATTTTTCATTCTCCATGTTTTTTCAAATATGCAAGGCGTAAAAAAGGGGCCGAAGCCCCTTGGATCAGATATGAACTTTCGGAAAGCCCATGGCACCGTAAACATTCAGCACATCATTCCAATCCCAACTTTTCACGCCGAGTGACGTTGGTATCGGAGGGATCAACACTTGTGTCAGAATGCCTTTCTGCCAGGCCTTTTTCTTGAGTTCATTCGCTGCATTCAGGCCTGTCTCAGAGAGATCGTGGTCTACCCAGATGTACAGCATTTTCACATTACTTGGTGGTTCGAACCTAGCCAGTAGCGTTGCATTTACAACCGACCAACATGTTTGCCCCGTTGCTCTGGTAACCGCTAAAGCTGTTTCGATACCTTCAGACACACCTAATACCTCACCAGGTTCACCTATCGGAATGGCACCACCTGTGATTGTTCGGTCACTGGGTATGGGCATCATCTTTTTAGGCTTTTCAACCGGTGCTTTGAATCCATCTTCACTTAGGTAGATCCGATGGAACGTGGCCGAACGCCCTTGCTGCGTAACGATTTTACCTAGCAGCGCTGGGTAGCTATCGATAAACAGACCATCTTCATTATGGTAAGGCAAGTTTGGATGAAACCTCAGCACCGAATCCCATTCAGGACGAAGCCGCGTAACAATGCCACGACGATGCAAGTAGTTCCAAACTGGTTGCGCACGAGTATCTGCAAGGGATAAGGTTTCTCCCCAGGTTTGATTCAAGCGATGGATAATTGCTTTGTCCTCTTCCTGCTTTTTAGTCTTCCAGTCAACCGCGTTACTCGGTATTGCCCGAGTTGGTACTTGTCCGGGTTGAATACCTAGAACTTGACCGATTGCTTCAATAGACTGAGCAAAGTTCCATCCATTAATCCAAGACAACAGTTCAAAGCCATCATGAAAGATCCCGCAGGTATTACAAACACCACCACCGGTATATTCAGCATCTTTGAACAGCCTAAAGCCATCACGACCGCCATGAACAGGACAAGCCACATGTCGGCCTTTTCGAGCAATAGCGGCATCAAGTTCTGGCACCAATGCCGCCAAGACTTGAAGCCATTGGCCATTGAGATATGGCCTTACTGTGTCAATTTGTAAAGGTAACGCCATATAACCTCCTTAAGTAAAATGCCGACTCCTACCACAGGTGGTAAAAGTCAGCTTAGGACCTGCATTAGCCGTTTGGTTAATGCAGGAACGTTAGTCAAGCTGGATACCATGTCGTCTTAATAGCCACATGATGGAATCACGAAGCACATCAGGATCGACAACCGCAGCCATCGCGCAAACACGAAAGCAAAATGGCGCTATTTCGTCATTTTGAATCCACGACAACACATCCTTGCGCAACCGAGTACTGACACGACCGTCCAGCAACACACGGATCGCATCCAAAAGAATGCCTTCGCGTAACTGCCAGATTTCCGTGTCAGACCAAGTGACTGGGGCATCATCAAACTCAAATAGAAATTCGAGCTGTGATGACGTGTGTTGATGGGACTGCTTTTGTGATGAAGGAAAATGGGCAATGCGCCCATTCATTAAAGATAACCGCGTTCGGCAAGCGAAACGCAGCCCTCGGATGCGACCACGACATGGTCAAGCGTTCGAATATCAACAAGTGACAAGGCGTCACGGAGTCGATGAGTGATGCGTTTATCAGCTTCACTGGGTTCAGGATCACCCGATGGATGGTTATGAACCAGTATCACTGCTGCCGCATTAAGTTCCAACGCCCGCTTTGTTACTTCCCTTGGATACACGCTCGCCGCATCTAAAGTGCCTTTGAATAGCTCTTCAAATCGAATAACGCGATGCTTTGTATCAAGAAACAGCACGCCAAAGACTTCGTGCTCATACTCGTGCATCAGTGTTTGCAGGTATGAGAACGCCGACGATGGCTGTTCAATTTTGCGACCTTTACTCAATCGACCACGGGCAAGCTTGAGCGCCATATCTAAGATATCCGCTTCAGTCACTTGCTCAGGAACGATGTAAGTACCGGCTTCTTCGCCAGCTAAGAACTTTTTGTTTTTCATAGGAGTCTCCAAAAAAAAACGGAGACGAACCCATGCCCTGACGGGGACGGAATCGTCCCCGCAGGGTGGTAAAATTGATGTGGTTACTGAATTAACAGTTGTTGTGTTACTTCGAATAACTCACGCTTCAGATCTTTGACATCATTAATCACGATGCTTTGAGGAAAGAATCTCTCAACACTGCGTGTTTGAATCCCGATCCCCAGCAGCTCAAAGCCACTGCGTCTGCACCGGTCAACAATGTCATGCGTGGCAGCCCAATCATCTGGGTCACCATCCGTTAGCACTATCATTAGCTTTCGCTTCTGTTTTTGTGCCAACAAACTGTTTGCCGCAAACCACATAGCTTGTGCCATAGGCGTACAACCTCGTGGTTTTTGGTCAAAACAGGCGGCCCGATGTCGAACCGATTGCTTGGGCAATAACGCGATAGATACTTCCTGATGAATACCAGGAAAATAACTGACCGCAGGTACAACACCCGGTATACCTTCCAATGCCATGGCCAAAGCCAAAGCAGCTTCATTGGCAACATGAAAGTACTTGCGATTACCTTCGCCAATGGGTTTACCCATTGAGCCCGATATATCGACAAGCAAGTGCACAGCAGCATTGGGCGCAATGCGCGGCTGCCTTTGAATAAACAATCTCGACTCACCTGCTTGGGAAGCGGCAAGACGATGGGTTGCAACTCGAAGACCGTGCCGTTTGGCATGATTCCGATTGTCCTGACTGGACTGAACCATGCCCCTAAGTCGGGCTCGAATTTGAGCCGACTCAGACGCCGATAAGGTCAAGATAGCCTCATCACCCAACATAGCCTGCTCTGCTTGAGGCAAACTGAGTGGTGTGACGCCCTGATGTCCTTCAGCTTGTTCCGACAACACTTCTGCCACTTGGGCAAAGGTATCGGGTTCAAACTGAGCGGCACTGGCCTCTAAGGCTTGTCGCAAATTGTCAGCTTGATCAGAGTTATCTGAATCACCCGTTTCAGCAAAATCCTCCGTTGCAGACAAGTCTTTTTCTGGGGTTTGACTATCACTACTGTTATTGCTGTCATTACTCGCATCTTGTCCAATGTCATTACCGCTATCAGCATCCGACTCATCCTGTGGTGGACGAGATTCTTCTTCCAACATGGCAACGATGGCATCGACAAGTTTTAGCACTTCACCTGTAGACGCCAGGCTAGGCACTGCTGTCAGCATGGCGCTTAACCGGCTCATCGCTACGGCAGGAAAGAGTTGTCTCACTCTTTCATCAACTGCTTGATACAAAGGCGTCAGCGCTTTCTGGCCCAGAAAATGGCATCTCAAGCGGAACAATAACCATGCTTGCAAGTTAGATGCAGGCTCAAGCTGTTCAGGTACACACATTTGCTGTGTGTCCACCATGTACTCAATAACTTGCGAAATACTGCGCCTGGTTCCGGGATAATCCTTTGCCAATTCGTTTTCAATGCGAACGTCCTCAATGATATTGAGAAGTGCCTTACGGATCGGCTTGGACGACGCCTTCTGCACCATGTCAAAATTGGTATGCCGAATATGCGCCGCTTCATGAGCCAGATAACCCCAAGCTATCTGTTGATAGTGTGGGTCGTCTGGGTTTGCTGTTGGGATCACAATCCGCTCACCATCGGTAAACGCATCTTGTCCTTGAATAAGCACCTTCACACCAAACTTTTCGCCATAAGCGGCGGCAACGATTGGCAGTGCGTTTTTTAATGGATGATTCATGGGAGTCTCCTAATCATTAGGGGGAATACTCCCTCAGCGGGAGCGTTTCCCCGCTGGGAATGTATGTGTTTAAACCTGTGCTTTTAGCTTATCCAGGTCGTATTTTTGACCTAACCAAGCCACCAATTGGGCTGGACTCTCGTGCTGCTCAAATGACGTTTTAAGCTGGTCTAAACTCAGGATGTCATCCAATGTCAGACCGTACTGGTCTTGTAACTGAGTAGACACCTCGTGTTGATATTGCAGCCAGGCCCGCTCATAAGCGGTTTGCTGCAATACCATGTTTGGAACAAATACCATGGCCGTTACCCAAGCTCCATGTGCGTCCGCATCTGCGATCAGCACAGGGTTCTTGGGGATCACGACACTATGTGTTGAGTACGACCGTTGTACTAACGTTCGACAACTCGCCACTTCTGGTATCGATTCACTTTCAACCGCATCAGTCACACCACGAAAATGTGCTTCAAACTGGTTCAGTTGGCTGGGGTTATGGATAGTTGATTGCATAATTTCCTCTTACATAGTTCAGAGGACATGCGCCCTTCAGGGCAACATGCCCCCAAGGACGTTAGAAATAAAATGAGTTTGGTACAGTCGAACCAAGGTTTGGTCTGACGGTTGGTTGTGGTATTGCACGTAAGTTATCTGCCTGAGCAGATACCGGCTGTGCGGGTTTAGGTTCAGGTTTGGGCATCAGTTGTCTGATATCCAATTGACCTTCACCGTGCATTCTCATCTTGTCTGGATCAGACAAAATTAAAATGGTCGCCATCAGTTCGTGATAGAGATTGTCTGTCACAGGGCCGGTCTTCGGCAGACGAACAAATAAATTGTCCATCGCTTCAACCATTGGCTGAACTCGATGATCGAGGAAGGACAAACCATCCAACTTGTCTCTTAACCGTTTGAGAGGATTAAGGGCTCGCTGGCTGATTTGATTCTTACCTGCAACGGAACGCTCAAACAGTTCATTGGCATCACGAGCCACCTCCCTAAAGAGGGTGTGTCCCATACCATTGACCTTGTCATCTAAGCCACCAGCTTGGTCAGCCGGTTGCATTCGATAGATGGCATAATCGAACTGAAGACGTTGTTCCACGTCTTCGATGGGTGATAATGCACGTCGGATTGCATCTGCAAATTCCGGGTGTTTCGCAACCCAGTCAAACGTCACCTGATCATAGTTGTCCAAGAACAACTGCTTGCACTGCGCAAACTCCTGACCGATCCGGTCAAGCTCAGGAACAATCTGATCAATTCGATCTTCAGGGACGGCATAGCCACCTAAAAACCGTACACCGACTTGCTCACACAAGCGCTGCGCTTCTTTCTTAAGCCTTTCAAAGTTCGCCAATGCCTCTGGGTCGCAAATTTTTTTACTCCCTAAGCTGGCAACATCCTTCGGTGGAAGTTGGCTGCCATTAGCTAATCTGAAATCTTCAGGCCTTAGTTTTTTTCTACCGCTCCAAATGGAACAGTCGATGTGACAAATCAAAAGTTTGTCGAGGGTTTGAATACTCATAGTGCATCCTCATGTAAGATGGGGACGCACCACTCCCAACAGGAGCAATGGCCCCCGCTTGGGTGGTAGTAGTTGACGCGCTAATGGCAACATCACTATCAGAAATAGTAATTTTGCGAATCAGGCGACGATTGGTTGAGATCGATTTTCGCAGGCATTAAGTCCAGTGCTTCAGCTATCGGGCGAACCCGCTCTAAATCACTGCCTAACAGCCTCAATACATCTTTTTCCAACTTCAGTTGGTCAGATACTTCTATCCCTTCAGGACTCGCTACTGTGAGCGAACACAGTGGTGGTAATTGACGCTTAAAGGCGAGTAACAGCAACAATGGCCACGGGCCATCATCAGTGTTAACAATGCCAGCGCCTTCACCTGACACCATGCTAATTTGATTGGTACTAGGTAATCCGCTTTTGCAAAACCCTAATGACCATTCTCCAATCCTGACCTGGTTATCATCAATAACAGCCAAGCCATAGGCTTCAAGCAGCTTTGCCATATCGAACAACGCTTTTTGTGCCAGCGAGATTTGGCCATTGACGTCCTTGCGAGTACGAAACTCCCAACTGACGTTATTGGCACACGCGACGCTATCTAGCGCATTTGAGAGTTCAAATGGCCGCCCTTGATGATCAATGCAGACTTGTCCAACAAGTCGATAACCCTTATTGATTTTCTCATTGATTCGTCGGTCTGCTTCAGCGTTAGGATCAGTCGAGTCAATCAATCGCTGCTGTGACAATTGACCGGCTTTTCCAAACCGAACTTCAATCACCTGGGTATCTAATCCAACGTAAATGGCCCATTCTTTGGCTGTCCCATCAGAATGGCTGTAACGGTAAAGAGCAAAGCACTTTTCCATCATCAATCCTCCCAATGGTCACCGAAGACATCAGCAGCAATACGATGAATGGCTTCACGTTGCTCCAACTCAGCACGAGCCGTCAAAGACCGAATCAGCGCATACTCCACTGCGTTAGGAGCGCCTTTAAAAGCAAGTGTTAACTTTGCCCAGCGCACCAAGGTCCGAGTGGACATGGTGATACTGAGTTCTGCACCGCCATCCGCGCCCCCAATAAAAAGACGACGAATGTCACCAGCCACCTTCACCATTTTTTGGCGAAAGACCTCTGGTAAGCCCGGCGCAACGTTCTCCAGAATGGCTTCCTCTACAGATGGCTCTGCATAGGTCGCTTCAATGATTCTAAAGCGATCAAGAAAAGCCAAATTCTGTTGAAGCACACCTTGATACAAGCCCGTCTGGTCACCGCTGCCCGCACTGTTGCCGGTAGCGATAAAACGAAACTTGGTATGTGGCATGATGATCTCACCGCCATTTTGTGCGATGACCAAAGGGGCACCTTCCAAAATGTCATTGAGCCCAGCCAGTTCAGCAGGCTCAGCAAGATCCATTTCATTAATGATCAGCAAATGGCCATGCTTGACAGCCAGTGCCAGCGGTCCATACACAAAGGTCATGTTGCCATTAACCAGTGTGTGGTGACCGATAAGATCGGACAACTCCAATCGACCGTGCGCAGTAATTTGCTGAACAGGCCAATTCAATCGAGAAGCAACTTGGCAAATTAGCGAGGTCTTACCGCATCCAGTGGGGCCTGTAATATACAAACCGTCACCGTCTGGGTTAGACAAGAACGCCAATACGTCACGTAAGTCTTCTTTTCTAAAAACATACTCGTCCTTGCGAACGGGAATGTTTGGATGGGTAGTGTCGGCACTAAATCCTTCCAGAACGAAAGCATCAGGAGCCGGGACATTAAACGCTTGATTCACTTGAACCAAAAATGGGGAATGTTCAGTCATGGTAAACCTCATTAGTTTTAACGAGGCCCCATGCCCCAACAGGGAATGAAGTCCCCGTCGGGTGGTGTGTGGATTGTGGTATGGCTGTGTATGTAAGAGTTCAGCTCGCTCTATCATTCGTACCCAGCATTGGCTACGAGTGAAACTGCTTTCTGATGCACTCGATGTAAGCGCATGAGAAAGGAGCCGAAATCGGCTCCAAGTGAACGTTAAAAATAAAATGAGCTTGGCGAGTCACCTGGCAGAACCAAGTTCTCTTGCTCAAAGCTGATTTTGATTGGTGTTTCGACGGGCTGCTCTGGCTTATTGGTGCTGATACGCAACCGCTCTTGTGGCGCTTTTCGGTAAGCGGCTAAAACCTGTTCGTCCAGTTCGCCTAATTTATCGGTGGCCAATTGCTTATAGTCCACAGTGCCCGCCATCATGTAGCGGCTGAGTTTGACCCCAGCATAATCCGCATGAGCGTAATTACCCATCATAGCGACCAATTTTGACTGAGCTTCTCGCATTTCCTCTTTCAAAGATTTAATGTGATTTTCCAGTCGGACAACTTCGGCATGTGCTGAGCAATACTGGCGAGACAGCGATGTCCAGCGGTATTGGGCTTCACCCTTGGGAACAAAACAATCTTGCTCAGGGCATTTTGACGGTTCTTTTTTGGTCTGTACTAACTCCCAAAACTGAAGCGCTGTTTCTTGCAACTCAGTTAAGAACGCGGCGTCTCGTTGTATTTCAAACTCAATCAGTTGATCCTCAAAATAGAAAACCAACCAACCACGCGTGCTATTGGCGACCAGTATTTGATGCTGTACTTGCACCCAATACAACTGGTACGCCTCGCTTTGTTCTCGGTGAGCTTGCACATCCTCAAAAACTGACTGGCAAGGACATTTCAGTTCAACGGGTTCGCCCGCATCGTTGACGCCATCAAAGCTGGCTCGAAAGATTGCGTTATGATCGGCTTCTGCACATAACGGCAGAAGAAAGTCATTATGCGCATTCTCAAATGCTCGCCTTGCTTGAGGCTCCAACCGTATACCGCGAAGCACATTGGGATTATTAGACAGGTCTTCCGGTAATACGAATCCGGTTTTTTCTGCCCATAATCGCCAAGGTGTTTTGTAGGGTGAACGCCCCATAATAATTGGGGCTTCAGATGCCGTAACCCCTGCAATGCGCCACTGGTGCCATGCAGGAGTACGTTGTGATAGGTCGATAACCTTCATATTGCCTCCTTTGAGGGGAGACTCCCCCGAAGGAGAGAACTCCCCTTCAGGGTTAAGTGGTTACTTTGCAGCTTGTGCTAACGCTGTTTGGTGCTGAACAACACTTGCTTGAACCGAATCAATTGCCGCTTTACCGGCTTGAATCGAACCTACGACAAGGGCAACAACCAGTACCAAGCGAAAAAGTGAGGCTGATTTAGTCATGGAAGATCTCCAAAAAAAGACGAGACCTTCCCCCTGACGGGAGAATAATCCCGCCAGGGTTAGTAGAATGAATGCGTGGCGCTAAGAAGCTAAAGGCTGTGTGAGCGCTTTGGCTGCTTGTTGCTGTGCATTAAATATTTCTTGTTTCGCAAACGTCAGTTCAACACCTTGAAAATGTTCATTGGCATATTCCAATGCACTATTCCAAGCGTTTGAAGCTTCCGCCCGCTCGATAAGCTTGTAAACAAGCCCTCGGGTTCGATCATCAACTTGCTCGGGTGGAATCACAGATGGCTCAACAACATGTGTAGCTTGGCCTTCGATAATTCGCTCCGCTTCGTCTTGATCGAAAATTCCCACAAAGCCAAACGCGATGCGGGAACACTGGATCATGGATTTATGTCTTAGCATTCGCTTAGTGTGCGTCTGCCATGGACCATCTACACGGTAAGGGCCATTTTTGCCGTTACCTTCAAAAGGCGGCCGATAGACTTCATCCAGATACTCAGTGATTTTGACTGGGTGCGAACGGTCGCGCCGGTAGATGATGCATTCCATCCATTCAGGGCATTCTTTCGCGCCATCCAGTGAGACTTTGTTTTCTGAAGTCTTAAACTCCATGCCATCAAACTGGTCGTGTTGATTGATGATGCGAGACCATCCATCGACACCTACCACTGGAATAATCCCAGCTTGTTTATCAGGGAACGCAAAAATCTCTTTGGTGAAAGGGTTCAAGCCGTACTGATCTGCAACCACCAAGAGCGCCATCATCTGCTCATTGGTCGGTGCACTACCGTCACGTTGCTTGAATGCTGTTGCTTTTAGGGTATCGAACAACTTGTTTGGATCGACACTAAAGCGCTCAGCAAAGCGTTGGATTAGCTTTGGTTTTTCCATTGTGGACTCCGACAATCAAAGTGGGAGTCTGCCCCTGACGGGAAAGTACTCCCGGCTGGGTTTAAGCGTTTTTGCTCGGTTAAAAATCTGGTTCAGGATAAGTTTGTGCCCAATTAGCTTGGGAGCCCGCATCATCCGCCGCTGATGGCTCAGATGTTTTGTTCACACTATCAAGAAGCAGAAACTCGTCCGCGTCCACTTCGGTCAATCGATGCTTAATACCATCTTTCTCCCATGAGCGCGTGCGCTGAGGACCTTGAACAAAAAGCTTCGCTCCTTTTTGGATTAAATCTTTTGCTCTTAGCCCTAACTTAAATCCACCACGATCTCGAAAAACGACCCGATGCCATTCCGTATGCTCTTTGAGCTCATTGGATTGACGGTCGCGCCATTTCTCAGAAGTGGCCAGTGAAATGCTGGTCACTAAATCACCTGATGGATAGGCTCGTGTCTCTGGCTCAGAGCCAACGTAGCCTATGAGTGTTACTTGGTTTTTCATAATGTTCTCCTCGTCTTAGTTGAACTCTGTGCACACAGTCGTTTCTGCCCGGCTGGGCAAAGATGACTGACGGCGCAGATAGGTTGGTATGTCGAGTAAAGCCATGTCGTACTGATGTGGCTCTTTGTAAAACGCAGATGTCAAACGGGGCATACCAGGAGCTTTAGGCACTGCCATTGGACGACGTTTTGGTGTTGGTGTGAGCAATCGCTTGATTTGAGTAAGTACAAATCGAAACGGGCGCACGCTTTGACGAGCAAGCAATCGCAAAAGCGACCAGCTCAGTTTTGCAAGCAACATAATGCCTGCGATTTGGATAATAAATCCGAAGATATATTCCATTGGTGACTCCTTAATTTGGTTGTGAAGGAGTCACCCCCAACTGGGGAAAACTCCCCCAGTTGGGTGGTGAAAAGGCGAACCGTAAGGAACGCATGGTTGAGCATGTAAAAACATGCAGGCTATTTGTTTAGGGAGGCTAGCTACCTCTTAGTACCACTGAGAATACTCAGCGGCGGGCTTCCTTTGAGCTCATGCTCTCAGGCGCAGATATCACTGAAACAGATCAGCAATATTTGAAAGTCAGTGTAACCGTCTTATCCAGACAGGATAGTCAGAAAGATGCTCAATTCTTCCACCTAGCTGAAAGGCCATTACCGCACAGAGGATTAGGCTAGGGACTGATTTTTGTCATATCAGGAGCAAACTTATGGCCCAAGCAAAACCCAATTACTCAAAACCCATCTTTGAACAATCATTCACAATTAACAGCTTACAGGCGCAACGTGTCGTTGACCGTGTTTTTAGACGGACGGTCAGTGCGCTTTACGGAATCGATGTCATCCTGCGCATCATTGGCGATGAGAACGAAATTGATGAAGTGGAACAGATCATTAGTCAATTGATCGAGGATTGCGCTAAAGCGGTAGACAACGAACAAGCTCGTTTGGACAAACTGATGGAGTCCAACGGTATCGATGAAGTACCTGACTACACCGACCCGATTACCTTCAACGCCAAAATCAGCTCGCCTCAGGTTGGCCAGTTTGTCGGATTAGTTCGCAAACTCGATGCGTTGATGCTCTCAATGGACACACTCTGGTTGTCTAGCGTGCTTAGCAACAAGCAACGTGTTGATGGCAACTACGCATGGCAACAGCGCATCATCAAACTGGCTCGACGCATAATTGATATCGAAATTCGAGCACGAAAATCAGCCCAAGCTAAGGGTAAAGAAGCAGAAGTTGAGCAAGCGGTGCCTTCAACCGATGACGATATCACTGAAGAGGAAACAGATAACCCCGCCAACTAGCCAACTAGGCTCCCATCAACCAGCCCCTCTCGAAGGGGCTCTTCTAAATTGCAGTTGTGAACTTTGTAAAACAGTTTTGGACATTTTTGAGTCAGCCGAGAGCGCATTGAAACGTTGATAAAGCAATCATTGCTCAGAAATTCTGTTTTTTAACAAGACTGATATTTAATCAATAAACTCCATATACTTAGCCCTCAGCTAAACCTACTAGGAGTATATTTGTGAAACACTGGTTATTCTTGACAATAGCAATACTTGGTGAAGTGATTGCAACCACTACATTGAAATCAACCGATGGTTTTACAAAGTTGATTCCTTCATTCGTTGTTTGCTTAGGTTATGGTATTTCTTTCTATTTTCTATCGTTATCCCTTAAATCTATACCAGTTGGCATCGCTTATGCTGTATGGGCGGGCTTGGGCGTGGCCATTGTTACTGGCATTGCTTGGCTTGTATATGGACAGAAAATGGATACATGGGGGTGGATTGGAATTGGATTAATCGTATGTGGTGTTGCTGTACTTAATCTACTATCTAAAACCAGCGCTCATTGAACGAATGACAAAGTGATAGGATTGAGTGAGTCAAAATCTTAATCAATGGCTTAACTTTGCCCCGTAGCTAACACAAAAAAGGGCAAAAGCGCGTTAGCTGAAATTGTTCGATCTGTGATCACAAAGTGCAAAAATGGTTACTTTAAAGCGTAAAATCGCATTAAAGTAACCAAAATGGAACATTATTGTCGCTGCTATTTTAGAAGGACGAGCTCAATTATTCCCCGAAATTTCTTCCGTCGCCTCCTGACGCAGTTTCTGTGCATCCATTCCGTTTAGCCGTTCAATGGCTCTATCTGCGGCACTTTGACGGTTCCCATCAACGTTTAGCGTACTTCCTGAGCCTGTGAGTCGTTCCAGATCCAGTGACGGTATTTCGGGTAGGTTGCCCGTGATCGACAAGATACCTATCCATTCATCCAAATTGACTTGGCTCCAATCTACCTGGTTTAACTGACTCGCGGTCAAACCTTCACAGTTTGGTGACTTCGCACTGCCCCAGCCAAGGCCTAATTGCGGACGTACTTGTTCTTGAATGATCCGTGAAAGTGGCGAAGTAAAGCAGCAATATGACTGCCGTTTTTCAACACAGGCACCTAAGAACTTGGACTTGCAGTAAGAGCCCACGTAATGGCAACTCTTCAATACCCGCTTGGCGTTCATCTCAAACTCACTCTGCTCACATTTCCAGATAAGCTGAATGAGGATCATGGTGACTGAATAAATCATGTAGGCCGTCATAACCGTACTCAGAACTGCGCCCGCTGCGCCTCCCAGTGCAAAGTTACCACCCGAAACGACACCATCGGCTCCAACCGCGCCACCAACGTTACTAAACAGTGCCGATTGCGCCCCCGAACCAAAGGTCGTACCTACCCATTCAGCCGTCTTATTGGTCAACACCTGCATGAAGCCAGTCGCAGCTTGCTCCGCTCCCGCGCCAGCAGCCGTTGATGGCCCAGCTCCCATGAGAGAGTCCCATGCTGACACAAAAGGCTCTTTGACCGCACTCCAAGTGCTCGTGATTGGCTCCCTGAGCGTATTCCAAGAACCATAGATTGCCGAAGACGGATTCATGGCCATGACTGCCGTATCAAGCTTGTTAACCGCCACTATCATCGTGATGTAGTCCGATAACGACACGCCGCTTGGCTTTTCACAGCAATCCACTATGCCGCCAACGGCTTTTTTGCACTGGCCAGCATTACCTTTAAAAACCGTACACTCGACGTTATCTTGGCCATCAGCTCCCGTACATGACATATCATTGGTCATAAACTGCGCCGCATTAAGCATCGCAGCGGCTTCTGCAAAGTTAGCCTGCTTGATTGACTCTGGCTCTAAACAATCTGTGCCCATACAGCGAACTGGCCCCTCACAGTTGTATTGAGTTTCCATTCGTGCATTTTGCACTTCTACGCTTTGTCCGCAGTCATACACCAAACTTTGGATATAGCAGAAGCCTTCATGACCAGCCCCGCCTTCAGTGCATTCGGTTCTGACATATTGGCAAGCCAGATTTTGCTCTAGCGCGGCACACGTATTGGTGGTCGTGTTTTGTCCGTTATTGACGATAGTTTGAGTATTACCATTGGCATCTACCCAGCTATCTGAGCTGCCCATGTTGAACTCAGGATGAGCAGTCGAAGCATTGTAGGTCGCTCTTGCCCTCCAGCATGAGAGTCCCAGTCCATCAGAACTGCCGCGACTGGTTAAATGAGCAGGAGACGAAACAACCGCAGGATAAAGGCTTCCAAGATTAGCCAACTCGCCACTACCAACCGTTAACCCGTCGATTCGTTTTGTGCCCGTATCCAAACACTGCCACTGCACCGCAGTAAACTGATCCGTTTGCATCAAGCATTGCTCTATGCCCGGATCACTTGATTGATGAACAATGTCTTGCTCTAAGTACTTGCCAGAGAAGGTCAATGAAGCGCTCAGTTTCGCAGGAACCAAACACTTCTGAACTTCTCGGCTGCAAGTGTCGAAATCGACTTTGTACCAGCCGGATTCGCATCTGGAACGAGTGACTTCCTGAGGTTCATGCCACGAAATAATCGACCCATTAACAACTTTACACAACGAGCCAACCAAGGTTCCTTTTGGACAGGTCATTTCAGGGTACTTAATGGACGGTTTCGTCTCAGTCACCGTTTCCTTATTGCCCGTCAGTGAGAGTGTCGTTTTCCAACCATTTGCCTTGGATGGCGACTCGGTGATTTGTATCTCAGTATTTTGATTATCAAAAATCCTCAGCGTCGCGTTTCCAGTTTGCATAGTGCTGCTGTGCTGTGGAACAAAGCTGAGCGTTTCAGAGCTAAAGCAACCGCGCTCAATGGACCAGCTTTGTTGATGGGTTTCAGCGGATACACGTCGTTCTAACTGACACTCAGTAAGCGTGCTGATCTTCTCGCACACCTGGTAATCCGGTACATGCTTGGTTTCAGTAAATGGCGTAATCGTCTGAGTAGGCTCACAGGCCTCAAAACTACTCGGCATAAGATTGGATACCACACACTTTGGATCGCTGGTTTGCAATCCACAGTCATAGGTATCGGTAAAACGAATACATTCATCTTTATCATTGGTTTCGGCACATTCTGACGACATGAATCCACAGGAAGGATTCGCTTCAAGCACTTGGCAGGCCTGATTTTCAATCCCCTTATAGCTTTCATCATCCACACTAACTTGTACACGCCGACACAAAGGCGATATGCCAGCCACAGGGCTTGGGGCAAAATAGGATTCACAAACTGAAACACCATTGACCACCGTACATCCGTTGGTTGAAGACGGCTGATCCGTGCATTGAATGCTGTAGTCTGAAAACTTCGTCGGAATATCCGCTGCTTGTTCGATACAGGACTGTGGTGACCAACTATCATTCATCACCACCTTGGTTGGATCAAAGCGCACCTTGATGCGTGCATACCCCTCACCACTACCCGTTACCGATACGCGAATTTTTACCGGCACTTCTAAACCGGGCTCTACCGCTTTTAGCCTGGCAGTGAGATCGGTATTTGGATTGCGCTCCCAACTGGTACTAAGCTCGCAGCGACCTGCCGTTTCTGGTGGAAAGTTATTGTTCGGCCCAGACCAGACTTTCTGATCGCCAAGCCACACTTGCATGTAGTCATCCCATTTGGCGTACTCAAGTACGGCTGAGGTAATCGCATCGGGGTTCACGACTTTGAGTGTGATGGCCTGTTCGAACACTTTACAACTACCATTCCAGTAGTTGTCACCAATTCGTCCTATCCAAACTTCAAGACACCCTTCACCACAAGAGCGAAGGTTCATCGGCCCTGAAACATGCTCAATGATACCTGCCGTGTAATCGTGAGTGATAGTGCAGCTGTTAACCGCTGTATTGAGCCTGTCACATTGCTGGTAGTTTGGGCTGCCTTCACCTTGAGACTCACAGCCGGGGAAGCTTTGCGTTAATAGATTTGGGTCAGTTTGAACCGCATCGGTTAATGCCCAAAGCGGATCATTGACCATATCTGGCCGAGACCTGTCTTTGATTTCCTGTAGCGAACGAAATGCTTCACCCGTAGCGCCACTTTCGGATGCCATGCTCTCTTGGCGCTGTGTCCCCAATTGATTCATGCTGGCATCAGAGCCATAAACGCCCGTTAAGACATCCAATGAGCCCTGATCCATACCAGGGAAAAGCTCTTGCAAGTTAATGGACTCATTACCACTGCCATTCGGCACCGACAATGTATTGCCATTGAGTGCGGGCATCGTCCAGTTTTGCAGCAATTGCTTACCTTCTTGTTGTCCGCTTAGGCCGGATTGGCGCTGCACATCAGCGGCCACACCATGTAAGGGCAGGCACGCCATAGTGATTGATAAAATACCCGCTAAAACTCGGGTAAAAAGTGTTGGTTTCATGGTTAACCTCCCGAGTTACAGCAGTCTTGCCAGCGCCACAAAATGTAGAGCGCATCTTCACCGGCACCGGGGATCGTTCGCCACTCTCCCCATTTCATGGTGCTTTCACCGATGACATGCGCACTTTCAGTTTCTGGTACAGGGAAGAACATACTCATCTTGTATTGGGATTTCGGCAGCATGGGTTCGATAACAGGTCGGCATAGCGCACTGTTCCCCATTGTTCGCCTTGCAAGACCACGCCTGTGTTGAGCCGCGATTGCTCGCGCCGCTAAATGGCTGGTGTTTTCTGCTAATGAGCCAAAGGCTAAGGTGTGGCCAGATAAGGGATAGAGATGGCCCCAACTGCCAGCACACCAAAACAACTGGTCGATGGGTTTACCAAGCGTTGATGAAGCAGCGTCAGCGGTACAAGCCGAAATAGCCAATGGATTGGCAACGGCAGCAGCTTCAGGCTGAGTAAAAAAGGCCAGTTCATCGTTCAGCCATGTTGGGTCCAATTCGGACAAATACATCAAGTCAAAGTCCATGTAACCATCTGCATTGCAATTGCCATCCATGAACAAATCGAGCATGACCAAAAGCGGAAAGGCGTAATAATGGTAATGGTAGAAAGCAAGATCACCGGTGTCGTATTCACCCTCGCCATGACCACCTTGCAGTCGTCTATCACCTAACGGTAAGCGAATCCCTCCCAGTGAAGGCGAACAACCTGGCGTTCTGACCAGTTCAATCAAACGCGCTGGCTCCCACATGCTGGTAACAATACCTGGCCTTGGCACACCTAAGTTATCTTCACATAAGCAAAACGACTTGTTTGATGCGCCGCTTGGGACATTGCCTGAGCCAAGAGGAAGACCGGCAACCCGGATAGGAAAAATGCATGACCAGCAAACATCCGTCAGCAACTTGCCCGACAATAAACCCGCGTCTGGGCAGGTCAGTTCGGCTTTTGCAGGAATAGATGCGCCAAGGACAAACATGACAACGAGAGTCCGCAACAGACGATACGTATTATTGAGCTTTTTCATGAACAAGCTCCTTTGCTGGAATTTCTTCTATTTCAAACGCGAGTCCCTTTGCTTGAACAAACGATGGGGTGACTTGCAAATCAAAGCGCTGCTTTAGCGAGGCATTGAGAAGATAAACCGGACTGTCCAATGTCTTTTCGAGCGCATTGAGGCTATTCCAACCTTGAGCACGGTCGAGCTGCGTGGTGATAAGCGTAATGCGGCGCAGCGTCCTATCTTGGCCCTCAAGCCAATGCGCTACTGCGTCCACTTCTTCAGCGTTCGACGCATTAAACACCACGAGCTGCTGAGTAAATGGCAAGGCTTTTAGCGGGTTAATACGCGTTCCTGCTGGGATCAATGTTCGGCCATTGGCATCCAATAGTGGCCGCTGCATGACGATGGTTGGATCAACCGTTCTTATCCGATACTGCGTGGCTTTGGGTAAGTCAGTGAATGTTTGGCGAGACCAGAAACGCTCAATGGCTTTTTTCTTTAATGCGCCCAGGTCAATCGACTGTAATCGCTGCATCGCCACTTGCATCAAATCCGGTTCTAAAATCGAATGAATCGGACCGCGTTGACCCAATGAACCGGTATTGCCGGTTTCAATTTGGCGTTGCAACCAGTCCTTGCTGTAAACCCCTAGTGCACTTGCAGTCACCTTGTCATCGTCTATGCGAAAAATGGCAGGCACGCTAGTCACCCGCCAGTGCACAAAGGCTTTCGGATCGATTCGAACCTGAGGAACAGGATCAAGCCCCGTCATCAGGGTATGCCAATCACGGATAGCTGCCCCCAAGGTCTTTCCTTCAGGAATTCCCCGAAACAACACAATAGCGCCGGTAGCACTGGCCTCTTTGAAAAGCTGCTTCAGTGACGAATCTCCCAGTGAGGACGACGCAAATATCAACCATTCATCGCTGTGTTTGAGCGACGCAGGTTGTTCAACCGGTGCAAAAGGCTCTATAAATTCAGATGCACCATCCACAGCACTTTGTAAAATGCTGCGGCTCATTTCGACGATCTTTTTGTCCTCGTCAGACAACGGATAAGGCTCTTGTGCCCAGGACACTTGCACCCAAGCCAATGGAGCAACCAACAAAAATAAGAGGCATAGTCTTCTCATCATCCACCTCCTACCAAAGCGGCCAAGCGCGACCGACAATCTGCTCGCGCTTAACGGCATTCCAATAACGGGAGTCGAAACTCGTTGCGGCCTCACCGGAAAACCAATACTCGTTTTCTTGCAGCGTCAATGAGCGGCTAAATTCTGTTTCAGCCACACCAAGACGCTGGGCTAATGCCATGCCGGTAGAGACTTCAGCACCATTCACCAGCACATGCTCAGGCGTCACCTTGACTTCATCCCCTGGCATCCCTGTTAGGCGTTTCAGCATCCGAGTACCGTCGTTATATAACGGAGCGAGTCCTTTTGAGTGGAAGGCATACAGACCATCCTTAACGGGCTCTTTATTCCATAAGTCAATCAGATATACCGTGGTATCAGGAAGGCAGCGCTCTTGCTGGGTATCAATACCTATTCGGTAGCGCATCATGGCATAGGTGCCTACCAAGGCCATGATTAACGCAAGAATGGTCAGCCGGATGAGATATGGCCGCCAAGGCATTCTTTTACGGAGTATCTGCATGAGACACCTCCTTTGAGCCTACTGGCACGAAAACAGAATCATCAGCGCCAACCACCGCTTGGGCATCCAGCACGATAAAACCGGCTGCTTTTAACTTTTCAATTTGCTGATTGGTCTGAAGCAACCTGGATTCGATGTCTTGTTCGCTGGCATTAGGACCCAGTGACAACACCGCATCCCCAAAATCCACGACTGCAATGGGCGTACTTAACGCCAACTGGCTGTGGATGGGTTCGAGTGTTTTCATTAAAAGCCAGCTGGTCATTAAACCGCTACCAGCAATAGACAAAGTAATAGAGGCCATAAATGGCCAAAGCGTGGTCTTATTCATCTAAATCCCGCGAGAAACCCCGTCCTTCTAGGGCGAGGAGGGATAGCGGTTGCTCCGAAGGAGCAAAAACTACCCGATTGGTTAATGTTAATATTTACTTTCACAAAAACAACTGTATTCTTGTGAACTATGAAAGAGATCGCTATTAAACAACGCTTTTACCCAACGACTGAACAGGCTCAATTGCTTGCGCAGACTTTCGGCTGTGTGCGTTTCGTTTATAACGCGATCCTTAAATGGCGTACCGACGCTTTCTACAACGAAAGCAAAAAGGTTAACTACAACACGGCAAGCTCTAAGCTGACCGAACTCAAGAAGCAAACTGAGTTTGAATGGCTTAACAGCGTGTCGTGTGTACCGCTCCAACAATCTTTGCGCCATCAACAAACTGCGTTTAAGAACTTCTTTGAAGGAAGGGCGAAGTATCCAGCCTTTAAGAAGAAGCGCAGCAAGCAAAGCGCAGAATTCACGAAGTCGGCGTTTAAGTTCAAAGATGGCAATATCTACATTGCCAAGTCCAAACAGCCGCTTGATATTCGCTGGTCGCGTGAACTTCCTAGCGAACCAACTACCGTCACTATCTCGAAAGACAGTGCAGGCCGCTACTTCGTGTCTATGCTTTGCCGCTTCGAGCCTAAACCACTGCCTGTTACCAAAAAGACAACGGGTATTGATTTGGGTTTGACCGACCTTGTGATTACCGCTGACGGGTTTAAATCTGGCAATCCCCGCCATACTGCAAAGTACGAGAAGAAATTGGCTCAGGCGCAACGCCGCCTTTCCAAGAAGAAGAAAGGAACTGCCAACTTCCACAAAGCCAGAATCAAAGTTGCTCGCATTCAGGCGAAGATTGCCGACTGCCGCCGCGACTTTACCCACAAACTCACCACTACGTTGATAAACGAAAACCAAGTGATTAGCTGTGAGAGTTTGAGCGTTAAAAACATGGTCAAGAATCCGCGACTTGCTAAGGCCATTGGTGACGCCAATTGGGGCGAAATGGTTAGGCAGCTTGAGTACAAAGCAGAATGGCGCGGCAGAACACTTGTCCAGATTGACAAGTGGTATCCGTCTAGTAAGCGTTGTAATTGCTGTGGTCACGTAGTTGATTCTCTACCGTTACATATAAGGCATTGGACTTGTCCAGCGTGTGAAGCGCGCTTAGACCGTGATACCAATGCCGCTATTAATATCAAAGCCGCTGGGCAAGCGGTGTTAGCTTGTGGAGCGTAAGTAAGTCCCGATTGTTCTAATGAACTTCGGGCATAACGCCTTGAAACAAGAATCCCCTTCCTTTAGGGAGGGGAGCAGTCAAAGCCTCGCTCCTTCAACAACTGAGAGATGGCATCAGCAACAGAAAGGCCTTTGCGCGTTAACTGTTTAATCGCGTTTACATCTTCTGCACGGGACGAGTACAACAGCTTGTGAAACGGATCGACAATGAGGCGGCCAATCCCGGTGCCCATTTCGGTAATAAAGAAAATTTCGGAATAGACACCCGTGACGGTATGAACCGTTTTTAGGTACTCATAACCGCCTTCACCTAGTGGCAAGCGGCCTTCTTTTTTGAGCGCGTTGATGGTTTCAGCTTTTTGGCCAAGCAGGTACATATTGGCCGAGTTTTCAGCGATGGCTTTACCTGTTGGGCTGTCATACAAATCGTTGACCGACTGCGTTACCGTTACAGCACTGCCGCCATATTTTCGAAATCGACGGTAACCCGTCTCGATGAACTTACCGACATCACCTTGAGTCAGCAGATCCCAGGCTTCGTCAATGAACACAATCTTGCGACGATCCCGCTCACCTAAGTACATCTCTTGTTGGATTTGGTAGATAAGCTGAAGCAACACCACTTGTTGCAGGTGCTTGCGCCCCTTGAGCTCTTCTAACTCCAGAACGGTGAAACGGTTTTTGAAGCGAATATTGTTGTGACCATTAAAGAAGCGGCCATATTCGCCCTGTGTCGTAAACGGATAGAGCTGCTCACCCACGTCTTGCACACGTCGGTCTTCGTGATTTTTCAAGGCCTCTGCCACATCATCAACCAACATGGCACGACCTTTTTTCTCCCACAGTTCACGGGTCTGACGCTTTAGGTTGGCCATCTGAAAATCGGTTAATGACTGCGTAGGTGCGGCCATTGCGGCCAATAACCCAACCAGTACATCCGCTTCTTCGTCATAGTCCTCAACGATTTCAAACGGGTTTAAGCAAATGCCACTGTCCCGCCCGAACTGTAAGAACTCACCATCATAGACTTCACACAGCTTTTCATAGGAGCGGCCAACATCAATCACCCAGCATTGCCCGCCTTCTGATAAGTAGGAGGAGATGATTTCGTTCACCAGGAAAGACTTGCCCGACCCCGATTGCGCAGCTATGCAACAGTTGTAATTACTGCCCGAGTCATAAAGGGACACACTCATGATCTGGCCATTACGGGAAACAAAGTTAATCACTGGCGTGCCTGTACCTTTCCAATCCGCAAACAAAGGCAACAGAGGGATCACATGTCGTGTCGCCATAGTCTTGAATCGAAACAAGTCGTTCATCGCCTGGCGGTCAGCACCAAATGGCAAGGCATTCAGGAAAATGGGCAAACAGAAGTACTTGTCTTCCATCAGCTCAAACCCGAGTTCTTTGAAATAAGTTCGAGCATTTGAAACAGAGCTGATGGACGCTTCTTCAGTTGGTGAAAACAGCGTTAAGGTCATGTTTGCCCGAATAGGACGATCACCTTCTTGCAAGGCTTCAAAAAGAACATCAAATCCCTTTTTCTTGGCTGCAAGCACCGGTACAAACTTGAGCATTGGGCCATAGGCCTGATTGACCGCCCATTGACGCTTCGTCTCTAGACGAGATCGCATCGCCTCGGCTGAGGGAAAGTGAATGGTGACATTCAGCAAAAAGCTTCCGCGTAAACCGCGACTACCCGTCATCATATCGCCCGCAAAACTTGCGGCATGACCAAACCAGATCCGCTCAGGCAAGCGCTTAAATGATAAGGTTTTAACTCGGTAATCACCCAGCATCAGACCTTGGCTATCTACCTTGATAGCTCGGTCATAATCCAACACTTGCTCTCGAAGTGGTTTATCTGCCTCACTACGGATTGGTGATGGATTACGCCAAGAAGCATCTTTTCCCCAGTTAAGCTGCGCACTTAATGCCGCGAGCCAGTTTCGGTCAGTCATCTCAGTGACGCGAAAACCAACCGTTGCCAGCGCTTGCGAGAAAGAAGCCCGAAGCGCGTATGCTCGACTCAACTCACGCTCCGTCGGTATAGGACTTTCCAGAGGCAATTTGCAGGTGACGATCAGTTGAAAGTTGCGTACCTGAGTCTGGGTCGATTCTTCTATCGGTTGAACCGTGCCGCCATCGAGGAAATCCGCACGTTTGCGTATCGACGCCCTGAGCAATGGATCGGATTGACGATGCCGCAAGCCCATCATGCGCTGAAGGTCGGTTTGAATATCAGGCGAGGCGTACAGGCCAAATTGCAGCAAAGTGTCTTTTGGCCAGTCGTTGTTAAGTAGAACATTAACCCTGTCTGCAACAGACTCATCACCACCCGGCAATGGGTCACATAGAAAACCAAAGCCAACACTCTGGTCTTCCATGAAAAACAGTTGCTCATCGTCGGAATAGGCCAATACTGGCAACAGCTCTGAAGCGCGTTGCCCTGAATACAGAGAGGCTTTCATTAACGCCCCTCCAACCAAGCAGAAAGATCATAAGGACGACCTCGGCTGATGCGACCATCATTGGCGACAATGAAAGGCACACCTTGAATGCCAAGGATTTGAGCCGTCACCAAGGTACGCTGCATTGGCTCTAAGTTGCAGGCATCATCCTGTTCTAGGTTACCAATCCGGCCATTGAGCAATGCATCGGTGGCCGCTTTTTTGTCACGCGCACAGCCAAGCTGGCGAACCTGACGCTCTGAATCAGGACCAAGCACTGGCACAGGGAGTATTTGGAAGGTGTATTCTTTGGTTAACGGTAAAGCTTGTTTCAAAAGCTCATGGCAGTGCGGGCATCGTGGGTCAACAAAGACCACCACTTTCTTTTTGCCTTCACCCAGCGTCAGTGGATTCAAATCATCCATTTTTAAGCCAAGACGACTTAAGTCCAGCGTGTTCCCCGCTTCACGAATTTCTTCAAGGCTGGTAAGCGGCTTTTTGGACCAGGCATCATAGAGCGTGCCATCAATGACGAACCGGCCACTGTCTGACATGAAAACAATACGGCCATTGCTTTCGACCGCTTTCATACCCGTGACAGGTAAAGAAACCATGCCGTCAATTTTGCCAACGGGCGACACTTCAGACACAGGTTCAGCTTGAACCAAAGGAGACAGCGCAAGCGCCAGAATGATTGGAGATAGTTTTCGCATGAGGAGTCCTCGTTAATGTAAATCGAGGCTCCAGTCTATGCAGTTGTCCTATGTGGACTCGGTTAGATAGATTGAAGAAATCGCAATCTAACTAGGGGGCTTATAGCTCGTTGAGGTTTGTTATAAACGAATTACTCAGCGTTTGCGTTAACAAGCCAATCATCAAGTACTTGCTTCAATTTATCTAATTGCTCTTGATGTTTTGCTTGATTCTTTGCCAATTTGTTTATGTTCTGCAACTTCCAACGAATCGCTGGCAAGTCTGCTGCATTAGGATAGTCAAACAATGCCCAGTCAGGTTGCCCTCTTTTGAATGACATAAGGAAAGCATGATCCCTTTCTGTGAAATGTTTTTGCAGCGAAGTTAACATCATAGGCCTAACAGAAGCTAAGTCTTCGCATTCAACTTTTTCAAAAGTCATTCCGTCAAATTCTGCCTGAAATTTCTCATTCAGAGGCTGCCAGTTTGGCGACATGACTTCATTAATAGGCCGAGGGTGACTTAATGTATAGGTTAAAAAACCCACCAAAATCTCTCTCGAAATCCCTTCACTGCCAAGTAACATACGCACATCAAATAAGTCGCGAGGATGTTGGCGATCCATTGCAGCACACAATTTCCCACCATACAGATCGGGAAGACTGACTACCTGAATCTCAGCATAACCAAACTCGTCTTCAACAGACTCTTGAACTGGCATTACTTCTGCACTATGCAATGTACCTCTGGCGACAGGCGACACTTCAATTTTGATCGTCGCAACCGGACTTGATACAACTATTCTCAGTTCATCAGCTTTATTATCCTGAAATGCCGCTCTGATATCTGGTTGAGTATTGATTCTGTCTGTAATGCGCTGCAATGCAGCCCTGACATTAATCAAAGCCTCATCTCTTGGTTCAAGTGGAAGATAAGCAAGATCAATATCTACAGATAACCGAGGAAAATCTCTCACAAATAAATTAATGGCGGTGCCACCTTTAAGTGCAAAAACCGTCTCTGTTGCTACCACAGGAAGCATTCTTATGAGCAAGGAAACCTGTTTGTAATATGGGCTATATTTATCCATTATGTTGTTAACCTCTTTTGACGCTTAACATCTCTGGCACTGTGATTTGATATCGCTCATCAAAACGTCCTTTTTCGACAACCTGCCGCTTTCCTGCACCCAATTTAATTCTTGTTTCATCTATGCGATTGACCCACTGGTGATCGTAGTATCGACCCAGAAATAGAAATATTCGGTTTGCCTGAACAGAGCTGCTTCGCTCAAGAATATCTTGTACTTTTCTAGGGCTAAGATTGACTAAACCCTGAAATAATTCTGCGACATGCTCAAATGAAATCAGCTTCCCAATCGCGTCTACCACTTCATAGGCAGCAAGTTCTGCACAGCTGACAGTGAGTTCTTTCTCTTTAACCGTGATCCTTTTCAAATCTTTCTCGGGATTCACTTCAAGCTTATGGTTTCCACAGTAAAACCAATTCTGATAAGGGAATTCACGAAACCATTTTGGTAAGGACGACTTATTTTTAACGCAAATCCAAACTTGCTCTTTGTTCAGCTGTAAATAGTGACTCAGTCCTTGGTGAGTTAAGCTGCTCAATCCAGCCAAATGAACTGAAACGCCCAATTGCACATCTAATGCTTGAATGGCATCAACCCAAGTTGGCTTTATATCGCCCTGCGCATCTGGACGATAATACACGCCAGAACATAGCTTCTTTAGCCAACCGTTCTGCGCGTACTTTTGAGCCAAGGAATAGCTCACACCGTTTTCAGTCAGCCATTGCTGAAGTACTAGCGCACCAGGAGAAGTATGAGCAACAAGCCAGTTTATCTTAGATGACATTTTAACACCCAAAGTATGAATATCACGAACAGTATAAACCATATAGTTTATTGTGACAGTGATTTTAACACTTTAGGTATTAATATACCAAATACTGTAAACCAAGCCCGCTAATGCGGCGTTGTTGAAATGAAAAGGTCTACACAACATCACCAATAACCCGATGTTGTGTAGACCTAGTTTGATTACCTTAAGTGAACTGCCTACTATGGCTCACATTCAGGTGCCCAGTAAAACGGCGCTGATTGCTGGAACAGTTGTGCCAATAACTTCTTGAGTGCTGGCAACAACAGGTAAGGTTGCAGACATAACACTTTCAACGACGGTTGGTGTGTTGTAGAGACCCATACCGCCACCAATGCCCAAGGCAAAAGCCATCAAGCTTTGGCGGGCGATACCGCCCACAATACCCACCAGAACCATGGCTCCCGCTACGATCCGTCCCAAAGTACCTTGGGTCCAATCTTTTAGGGTATCCCACACATCAGTGAAAGCATCACCACCGGTGCCCGCAAATGAGGGCTCCGAAATCATTAACGCCATTAAACCAAGCGCACCAATGGTCATTAGGCGCTGAGTTTGAATGGTGCGAACTGCATTTGTCATTCGTTAGTTTCTCCGTAGATACTCAAGTTATCACGCTTACCATCAGCTCCCGCTGAGGCTGAATCGCTTTGAGTCTGAAGTGGACGTAGCACTGGCGAAACCGTTCGAGGTGCTGACACCCCAATATCCCACCGGCGCGGTTCAATTTCGGTAAACACGTAGCTGGAAAAATTCAGATCTCCACGGTCATCCTCCCAAGGAGCAATCCAAATTCGCATCACCCTTGAAGGAATGCGAAGAGGTGCAGATTGCTGCGTCTCAGGTAATGCTGGATGGCTCAGCAGTCCTGTCTCTAAATCAGATTGTGAATACCCAGAGGGAGAACCAATTCGAGTCGCCACAGCATCAATCGTCTTGGGTGCAGCGCCATTACTGGTAAGCTCATAGACTTCACGAGCGGATAAACAGCGCACACCGTCAGGCATACCTGGGCATCCATATTCACTACTCCCAAGACCCAATGAACTACAGCCAGACAATAAGGTTGAGCCGACTGCCAATAAAAGTAATCCAGCTTTAGACCACTGTTTTGACTGGTGCTTTGGGTTGTTCTGCATTGATGTCGTCATGGTTAACTCTCCTCTGGATACACATCTTATTGTCTGAAACGGACTTCGATCGGTTAGCAACATGCAGGATTTTTTCATCTTCTTGCACCACCCCTTTGCGAAGTGGCCAACGACAACGAGGCACCACGAGTGACTATGACTTCAATTTTCCTTGCAGCGTCTACCTCTATGACTGGGAACATATTTTCAGCCATGTCCAAATAGAACTTGGCCACTCGATCCAATGCTTTACCTGTGCCTTTAATCGCAGCGCCTTGTAATGCTTCTTGGCTCATGACTTGCTGGTACAGCTGAGTATCACCGGCATTCCCCGTCTGAATCGTTGGTACAGGATTCACATCAAATGCGCCAGCCAAGCCCTGAAGGAATCCGGCCATCATCGATTTGGCCACCAGCTGGCCTTGTTTCGACACTAATCGGCCACGAATACCGGCTTTGCCGTCTTCACCCACGGCATAAGAATCCAGTCGCGTTTCAATGACGCCACCATCTTCTCTCACACATGAAATGGTCTCGCCTCGCAAATAGGCACGCTCAGAGCTCAAATCACCGTAACCTGCGGCGATCAAGAAACACTCTTTGATATCCGCTCTAAATCGGTTGGGTAAAATGGCTTCCTTTTGAATCCTCAGCAATGCAGGAAAAGGCTCGCGTCTTGCGGACTCGTGAGTAGGTGCATCCAAACCGGTGATCAAAGTACCTGAGATGATGCTGCCCGCCGGTAGATACAAAGGCGGCGCTTCTTGCACAACAACCTCTGGTTCAGCAACCACTTCAGGCTCAATCATACGAATCGTGATTGGCGGCAATGGAACATCTCGTGCTCGTGTACCTTGGCCATTGGCTGGCTGCTGATAGAGCGGATCAGGCAGCGGCGCATTGGCAAAATAGTCGTCTGGGTTAGACGGCAGTGGCTTTTCGTCTTTAGGCAATTCCATGGCAGATAAAGGCACTTCAAAACGGCTATTTGTGCCTTCAACTGCTGCATCACCTCCAGCGCGAACATCATCAAGTTCCGCTCTAAGGCGGGCCAGCTCCGCATTGACTTCACTTGGTATAGAAGGCGAACCTGGGCTTAGCCGTCCTGAATCGACGTCACGACGCAAGCGCTCAACTTCACGACGTAACTGCTCGTTGCGCTCACTGAGTAGTTTTACGTTCGCAGCCAAACTATCGACCCCAACATCACGAGTATTGGTATCCGTAAGAATGTGCCGGATCGTTTCCTGTCGGTTCCGACTGCTTGAGCCATCGTCAGGATTAGGTGAAAACACCATCACCATAAGAATGAGACCACCAGCAATACCAGCAACCGATAGACCCCGCTTCATGTTCGGGCTCATTTGTTCCCATTGTGCTTTCATCGTTATTCACCTCCCACAAGAAGCGAAGGTCGCTGACTTTCCACCGCTTCTTCACGATGATTGCGAACAACCACATACAACTCAGTCTTTTCACCCGGCAACAAGATATTGCGAGGCCAGTAGGCGCTTGCCACTATATCTGGTGCATGACAGGCTATTTCACTGGCTTCTATCGGTTCATCGGCAAAGCTTTCAACCAGTCCTACATAGACGGTGAAGTAATGTCCCGTCACAATTTGCCCCTGTTTAAAACCAAACTTTAAGCCAGGCTGAAAACATTTAGGGCTGGTATCCCCCTGAGACGCCAAACGGATGTCATAGCCTTGTGGTAACTCATTTAGTGCAAGGCGTCTGAGTAAATCACGTAAGCTATCGACGTATGGCTGAGCCGTTTCCCAAGTGGCGGCTTTTCTTTTAACGACGCCCTTAATAGGCCACTGCTGACCATCAATAGCTAAGGTGATTTCACGCGGTGGAATACGACGAGGTACTAATGTGACAGATAATGCGGGCGCTTCCTGACCAGGCGGAGTGATGTAAAGTGAAACCGGTGATTCTTTGTCCGTGGCCACATATACAACATTCCCCTTGATTTGCGTCTGAGCATCACTGGTTGTTCTCACCTGAGGCGATTCAAACGGCGTCACAATCCGATTCAGATGGCCAAGTGCCACAGGGATCAGTTCATTGACTCCCGGTGTCATCAGCAGCGTTGTTGGCGCATCCGTTGAAACCGTATTGCTTTGAACCGGTGGATTTGCTGTAGCGGGCTGCTTCATCACACTGGCTGGCACAATCGGCAATTCCACGTCTGCATACGACGCTTGAGATAACAGGACGCCACTCAAGCACATTGCGATTAAGCCTGGTGTCATCAATCGACTAATTTTGGTTCGCATCATTCACCCTCCGGTTTTGCTCTTGGGTCAACTTTTCACGAACTCGCTTCGTTCTAGCTTGCCCCTCATACGTATCCATCCAGCTAAGTTTTGGATGGTATTGCTCAATATCGATGTCAAACTCATAGGTGCGAGTTTGGCGCTGCTCATCTCCAGATGGCCCAGAAACCAAGGAGTAACCGGTCACAAAGACATGGCCGGTTTCATACTCGTATTCCACTTGTCTGGGTTGGAATTTGAGCGTGACTCGGTCTTCACGGATCTGTCTTGCCTGAATCTCCAGTGCATCGACCACTTGCTGGTACACCGCTGGAGAAAGTAGCGGCTCAATAGCACCCCGGATAAAAGACACATTACCCGGCGTCACGTTGCCCATAAGCTCAGCCAGGTAGAGCCCCCAGGATTCCAAGTAAGGCTGAGTAGCCTGGTTTCGTGACACTTCAGCCGTTTCAGACAAGGTTGGCGGTTGAATGGCTACCACGGTATTGCGAGAAAATGCCGCAACCGCAAGCAGCAAGTTAGATAGCACCAGCACCGCAATCAGGAACCGTTGCCATCGGTTCTCTAATTGCGTGCCTTGCCATGATTTTAAAAACACGTCGAACTTCACGGCAGATAGCTCCTGATAAATGGGTTAGGGATCGTCTTGGCTTTGGTTGGCAACAGTCCGGCCCAGTAGATGGCGTGAAGAATCAAACCATCCGGGCGACCATCACGAAAACGCCGATAGAGCTTGGTTGTCACCAACCCCAACAGGCATAAAACCAAGGCATTACCGGTAAAAATGCCGATCACTAGCCCCAACAGAATGGGAGCCATCTCATCGGCACTCCAAAGCAGGAAGTGCGGCGGGTCATCGATATAGGATGGAATACTCACAGGTTCCATAGTCACTCCTCGTTGTTTGAATTGAGAAGTGAAGGATGCCTCGGGATTGGCAGCTTCAGTGGTCAGCTAGATGCCGAATTCTTTAAGGTTTTGAGGTGGCTTGGTGATTCTGCTCTTACAATCAGATTGATATCGCAACCTTAAGGGTTACAATTAGTTCACAGCAATTGGCACGTTACATTCAGATTCAATGAACGAAATGCGGAAATTGTTAACTACGAGGATTATCACTAATGACTATGCATAATCCAGCTCACCCTGGTGAGATATTAAAAGAGTTGATCATCGAGCCGTTTGAGTTGACGATTACCGATGTTGCAGAACACTTAAATGTAAGCCGTAAAACCCTATCCAATGTATTGAACGGACGAGGTGCAATAACTCCTGAAATGGCCGTGCGCTTGGAGTTGGCTTTTGCTAAGCCCTCTGCTGACCACTGGTTGCGCCTGCAAAATGCTTATGATTTATCAGCTCTCAGAAATCAAAAGACAACGCTGAAAGTCCAATCTTATGAACTAAATAGCTGATCCTAATTGTGATACACCTGCTTCAATCCATGCTTTCCGCCCGGAAACGGTGCGGCAGTGTCCATAAAGTAGTAAACCTGCTCCAGTAAATCATCCATGTTTTTGCACTGATGATTCCGGGTTATCGTCTCGTGCAGGGCATGCCACAGTTTTTCAATTTTGTTATGCCATGGGCTATAAACCGGCAAGAACAGTAATTTGAACTTTGGGTTGTCGCTCAGCCACTTCTGGGTTTTCTTGCTCTTGTGGATGATGTAATTATCCACGATTAACCGAATGCTTTTAGCCCGACGATACTGACCTTTAAGCTTTTCCAGCAATTCAATAAATAAGTCACTGGTCTTGCGCTCGCCACCTACATAAACGATTTGCCCTGTCTGGCCGTGTAATGCTCCCGCCAGATAATGTTTCTTGTTCTGTCCTGGTGTTGCCACTTTACGCTGCGCGCCACGGTGCCCCCAATCTGCACCGATTTTAGGATTCAGATGGATATCCACTTCATCCTGGTAAAACACCGGGTGGTCAACACTGTTATCTGCCAGCGCCTCCCGGATAGCCGCCAGTTTCTCCTTTTTATCCGGGTCTTGGATATAAAGTGTTGGCGCAGCTCGCCGCCAGACAATTCCTGCTTTGGGCAACCAGCGTCTGATTGTTGAACTGTGGATCTGAATGTTGCATAACTTGTTCAGTAACAGCGCAAACAACTCAGTACTCCAGCGTGAACGCTGATATCCAAGCGTCCTTGGCGTGTACTTCAGCAAAATTTTCAGCACGCCACAGATAAAATCCCGATTCAGCCTAACGGGGCGACCAACGCCTTTCGTTTTTAGACCATCAACACCGGCAACGTCATACCATTTCAACCAGCGGTTAAGCGATGACCGGCCAGCTTGCAGTAGGCTCGCAACCTCTGACTTGGTTTTACCTTTCAACACCAGCAAGACGGCATTCGCACGGCGGCAAAGGTCTCTATCTCGTGTTTTATGAATAATCTTCTTCAATCGGCGGGTTTCCGCGCCATATAAAAATGCTATCCTGTTCATACTCAATGCGTTTGTGGGTTTGGTTTGTTTGGCGACTGATCTGATCGCGCAAACCGCATTGAGTTCCCTTACCTGAGTGATCTACTATTACGCACAGTTATTTAGCTCTAACTTGAAATTGTTACAAGGCAGGAAAAAATTGGCATGACTTTAAGTAACAAATTATATCTAAAAGAAAGTGAGAATATTTCCATTTATAAATTTTGAAATGTCATGATGTTACTCTATTTAGCTGCCTAAATCTTTGTGTATACATTGCTCCCAATATATTGTCTGTTTCATAGCTGTAATTATTCGACGTTCTAAGGAAGCTATTAACATCCTCAGCGTTTTTATAATCTATTTCATAAAGAAATCTTGTCGCAGTTACCTCGAAGTTTGGTGTTGAATACCAAGCTTTTTTGACCCTTTCTTCAAGTTTTTCGTCTTCAGGGTGAAGTAAGTAGAGCCTCTTCTTGGCTCTCGTAATAGCGACATAAAACAGCCGCCTTTCCTCCTTAAGACTTTCATCATTTTTTATGCTGGGGCTATGTTTATCCTTCAGACCCAATAATTGAGAACTAAAACCGCTTTCATCTTTACTGCTGGGAAATCGTTTGTCCTGTAGTCCTACAAGAATAACGTTGTCCCATTCAAGTCCTTTTGCTTTGTGTATGGTTGTTACCTCAATAGCTAATTCATTGTAATTACTGAGTGGCGTGGATGATAATGCATCCAGAAGAGCGTCGACGGCTCTGCGGCTCCCGTTCTCTCAGCCTTTTGGCACGTCCGGACATCAGAGGTGTATACCTGCCGCCAACTCTCAGCAGAAGGCGGGATCTATCAGTTATATTGGGATAATGATCACACGCACATTGTCACCCTTGTCGGTGAATAACTGCGGCTCAGGTATCCAGTCTTAACCGCGTTTCATCCACCTTATCCTGATACAAGGCCAACAACTGACGCAGTTTGGGGGTGATGATGTTCTGACAAAAGGGGCGCTGGGGATCGGTATAGTAATAATCCTGATAGTGCGCGGCCGAACGTTCAAATGTGTTGAGCCGATACGCCCGCGTGATCAAGGGTTTATCAAACTGGGATTGCAGCTGCACTAAACAGGCCTGTGCCGCAGCCTGTTGAGCATCATTATAGGTGTACACCGCACTGCGGTATTTGTGACGACGACTGTGATCGGCGGTGCTGCTGTGCGTATGCAAATGAATATCAATCAGGTCGCATAACGTGATCTGCTGCGGATCAAAACGCATGATGATCCCTTCTGAGGGCCAATGCTGCTCACCGTAGCTGCTCAGCCATCCCTGCTCCACCTGTACAACCCCTTTTAAGGAGGCAAAAATGGCTTCGGTACACCAGTAGCAACTGCCCCCTAACCCGATGGATACGTCCGCTGCCATTGTCACCTCCTATTCGTGCCGTTGCCCGGGCAGCACAGGCCCGGACGCGAGCACCGGATCACCACCAGTTTTGAATGTCCGCGCCAAAGGTCGGATAAGCAAGCAGATCCGCTTTGAAATGCGTCGCGGTAATGTTGTGGCGCATGGCCATGGCAAACATATTGATCAGCTCCTCACCTTTATGCCCGACAATGTGCACTCCCACAAACGCATCCGCGGCCTCATCAATGATCACTTTGGCCCAAGCCCGTGACTCAACATGCGAGCGGGAGGAAAACCAATCCCCCATTTCAACCTGTTGCACCTTCACCTGTAGGCCTTGCGCGGTGGCTTCCTGCTCTGTTAGCCCGACACTGCTGAGGGTCGGCAGCGTAAAGACCGACGTCGGGATCACGCGATAATCCGTCGCTTGTGACATGGCCTTGAGAATATTTTGTCCGACCAGGCGGCCCTCCTGCGTGGCCACGGGCGACAGCTGCGGCGCCCGTGCAATGGCATCCCCTGCGATCCAGACCGCAGGGTTATCGACCGTGCGCAAGTATGCGTCAGTCTCAATATGCCCACGATCAACCGTGATCCCCGCCGTCTGCAGATCCAGTCCGTCCACATTGGCCACCCGCCCGGTACCATTAACAACATGCGACGCCATGAAGGTATGATGGGTGTCATCAATCATACAATCGACCACCATCCCCGTGTCCGTCTGACGTATTTGCTGCACCTGCACCGCGGTGTGGATGGTCACGCCCAGCTTTTCTGTCTCATCATGCAGTACCCGCACCGCGTCACTGTCCAGGCGTGGCAGCAGCTGTGGCATGGCCTCCAAAATCGTCACCTTAACCCCCGCGCGGGCATACACATGGCTAAATTCCATGGCAATAACCCCCCCGCCGACAAACACAACCGAGTCGGGCAGTTCACGTAGCGTCAGCACATCATCTGACGTTAGCAGGTGCTCAGCCCCCGGGATAGGTAACGGACGGGTTTTAGAGCCTGTGGCAATGACGATGTTTTCTGCTTCCAGGACATCGTCGCCGACCGTGATCTGATTAGGCCCGGTAAAGCGTGCCTGACCGCGGTATACCGTCGCCCGATTGTCCGCCAGTTTATGCATCGCACCGGGGATAAAGCCGATCATCTCGTCCTTGCGTGCGATCAGCTTTTCCCAATGGATCACGGGCGCAGAAACCTCAATACCGTGTGCCTCAGCCCGGCGGATCATGTCCAGGCACCCAGCAGCTTCAACTAAAATCTTTTTCGGGGTACAACCGCGATTAGGGCAGGTGCCACCAAACTCGGCCTGCTCAACAATGGCCATGGATTTTCCCGCCTCCTTAAGCACGGATGAGACGCCAAATCCGGCGTTCCCGCCGCCCAAGATAATCGTATGATACTGTGCTGTCATAATGAATTTCCTATGTACATTCTTTAAGTGATACTGCGCGTCGCGTTTACGCTGTGGTAATGGGGCGACTGCGGATTAAAAAATCGATAACTTTTTCCGCCGACATCTCGCACGGCTTGAGTAACGGGACATGGGTATGATAAACATTGCAACTGATCACGTCCTGACCACCGAGCCGCTCGGCATAAAACGTTTCTGCCCGCCCTTGCACGTGACGATGGCGCGTCACGCCGTATCGGCGTCCGTCGAACCACGCTTCACTGTACCCGTGAGGGTAGGTGTTAAGTGCTGTTAACCATTCCACCGCTAAAACCACTTCTTGCGCCGAAAGTACACGATCTGTGCGCCCACGACCATGACACACAACACCACAAAGATCCAAAACGCAAAATCAACGGCGGCGCCCGGTATCCCCCCCACGTTGATCCCCAACAGGCCGGTTAAAAAGGACAGGGGTAAAAAAATTGTTGCGGCGATTGAAAACAGGTAGGTGGTTTTGTTTAATTCGGCGCCCTGCTGGTATTTAATTTCCTCATACAGGATCTCTGCGCGATCCCGGATATCATTGAGCTCTTCGGTATACCGTAACACCCGATCGTGCTGCTCAATAATATCGGCCCGCTGCCGGTCCGATAACCAGCCGATAGACGCCTGTGACAGATCACTGAGCAGCTTGGCCTGCGGGAAAATATAGCGCCGGTATAACGCAATTTTACGCCGCACATCACTGATATTATGCGGGGGACGCTGCAGTGCATCATCAGCATTGACATGCAGCTCCAGCTCAGCCACACACCGCTCCAGCTCGTCAATGTAGTGCTCAATTTCCTCATAGACTTCGCGCATCAACGCGACCACCAAACCGCCCGCGGTCAATGGGCCGCGGCGCTGGGTAATGTGCTCACGCAGTTGCTCAACCGCCTGGTTGTCATCGCGTCGGCAGGTCAGCACCACATCACCATCAGTCCAGATGCGCAGCGATACCATTTGCTCCGGGTGAGTAGGACAATACGTATTAATGGCCCGCACGTTGATCAATACGCCGTCGGGTTTGATCAATACCCGTGGACGGGTATCTTCTGCCAACATGGCATCAATAGTGGTACTGCTCATCCGCTGGGACGCTTCCAACCAGGTGCGGGTCGCGATATTAATGGCACACAAATGGTACCACACACAGTCGCCGGGTGCGGGCAGCGGCTGCCCCGGCGCCCAGGTCATGCTTGTGGTCAGGTTGGCACCGTATAATAACGCATCCGGGGCCAGCATATCGGGCGCGAGCGGTTTAAGGGGCATGATCCAACTCCTGTTTGCACATGGGGCATATGCCCCCCGCTTCGTGACACACCTCATCAATGATGGTGTCAGATTCTATTGGCGTGATCCCGTGCGCCTGGCGTACCTCAACATGCGTCAGTGGCCACTGTTTGCGTGTGGCATACAGCCGCAACGTCATCGCGGTACACCCGCCCAGCGCGGCTAACAGGTGCTCATAGGGATCAGGCCCCCGATCGCCGCCGCCCAACGCAACAGGCTCATCCATTATCCACTGGTGGGCCGCACTGGACACCCGCTGGGTCAACACATGATCAAACTCGGCCACCTCAACCTGCCCCTTTTCTAACGCCGAAGGCGTATCCTCTATCACCGCACTGCTCCAAAAACGACGGCTCCAGGCCGCGATCGTGTCGGCCACATATTCAGCATCTGCCGGTTTGGTCAACAGATGATCGGCTTTATCTAAACTGACAAAACTTTTTGGGTGCTTGGCGGCATGGTAGATCTTTTCAGCCTCATCTATCGCCACAATTCGATCGGTGGGTGCATGCATCAATAACAGTGCCTTTTTCATACCCGCCAATTGGCGCCCGTCAAAGTGAGCGACATCCTCTAAAAACTGTTGCTTGATCGTGAAGGGCCGCCCCCCCAAATCCACCGTCGCTTCCCCCGCACGTGCTATCGTCTGAACTGCCTGTTCAAAATTATGAACCACGTGGCCGGCACTGAACGGCGCGCCAATACTCACCACCGCTTTCACCTCTGGCTCCTGGGCGGCCATGGCCAGCACCGCCGTCCCACCCAAGCTATGCCCAATAAGCAGCTGAGGGGCCTGGTAATGCTCACGCAAAAAGCTTACCGCCGCTTTCAGATCATCCAAATTTGAGGAAAAATTGGTATTGCCGAACTCCCCCTCACTGTCGCCTAATCCGGTAAAGTCAAACCGCAACACGCCCACACCATGGGCGCTTAATGCGTCGGTGATCCGCCTCGCGGCCACACTGTTTTTACCGCACGTAAAACAATGGGCAAACAGTGCGTACCCACACGGGCGCTGCACAGGCAAGGTAAGTGAGCCTGAGAGCATATGCTCCTGGCTGGGAAAGGTTACATTTATACTCATTGTCTCTCCACATCAATGGTCATGCATACTCAGCTTGATGTCATCACAACGCAACAACATAAGCCCTCGTTTATGTGCGCTGTGCACGTAGGCGTTCAACGCCCCATATCCCTAATGCCATCATGACGATGGCCCCCGGCGCATGTGGCGACAATGCGGGAAGCCCGATAAAGAGGAGCGTGTCAGAGCCTCCCGGGATCCCATACGCACCCATGCCCATCAACAGGCCCGCAAATAAATGCCGCCCCCACACCCGCAAGGGGGGCCCTCGCAGGGAAAAACGGCGCATATGCCAACTGGCTACCAGCATACCGGTAAACAGGACTGCCAGGCCCAGCCCATACATTGACGAGGTGCTGAGCAAGTGCGCCGGTTGTGTGACACTGAGGGTGAAGAAACTGCCAATGGTGCCCCAGTCAGGTAAAAAAACCGTCACCAGTGCCGCCGAAGGACCAATGAGCCAGATCATGCCACGGGCATGACGAAACCCCGCGAGCAGCCCAAACCGTTTATTAGCCGGGACGCGTCGCCACATCCAGTACACATACCCGCACACGCCACCTAAGCCGGCACCGCTTATCAGCAGTGCCTTATGAGATCCACCCGCCTGCGGGGCAGGCAATGCGGCCCCCATCGCCGCCATGAGTAAACCGCCCAGCCCCCATCCGGTGATAGTCGCCAGCATCTCGGCGCGGCCTTCCGCAAGCTTGGTAAACGTTGAGATATTACACCCGCGATTTAAACCTGCACCAACCCCTAATAACACCCCACCGAGTAAGCTGGTCCCACTCAGTGTATAGGTTGGCCAGCTGCTTGCGCCGGTGAATATCACCAGCAGCAGATGCCCCATCAGGATCACCATCACCGTTAACCACAACGCCAAGGCCTTTCCATACACCCCACGCCGATACGCCTGCTGTACGACGTCGACCATACAAAAGCCCGCGCGCATCAGTGCATACCCTAGCACCCCAGTGGCCAGCACGAGCATTGTTAGCAACAACGGGCTGCTCATATGACGCTTACCGAACAGTGGAGGACGGGCGGTATTCCATCAAGTGTAGTCCAAACCACCGCGCGGCGTCGTGCCAATGCTTGATCGGGTACCAATCCGCCGCCCGTGCCATCTGAATGAACCCCTCGGGGGTATACTTGTACGAGTTCTCTGTATGGATACTCTCGCCTTGTGTAAACGCAAACGGTTGCCCGGCAACCTGCACGGTCTGTGCGCGTGTACTGATCAGGTGCATCTCAATGCGTGATTGCTCTTCATTGAAAAAGGCATGATGACGAAACTGCCCGAGATCGAATGTCCCCTCCAATTCCCGATTGATCCGGCTTAACAGGTTAAGATTAAAGGCGGCTGTCACGCCCTGATCATCATTATACGCGCGCTCCAGTAACGGGGTGGACTTGATCTGATCAACGCCGATCAGCAGCAATCCCTTTTCGCCGACCCAACTACCGAACATTGATAACAAGCGGCCGGCCTCTATGGGCGAAAAGTTACCAATGGTGGAGCCAGGGAAATACACCACCTGGCGACCGCGTGTCGGCGCAAGGGCGGGCGACGGAAGCGCATGTAAGCGCGTAAAGTCCCCCACCACCGTATTGACCGGCAGCCCCGGGAAACATTGCTCAAGGCGCTTGCCCGCAGCCTGTAGGATCTCCGCAGAGATATCTGTTAATGTCAGTTGTTGCGGCGCTGACAGGTGCGCCATCAACACCTGCACTTTGTCACAGGCCCCCGCGCCCGGCTCGATCACATGCACATGTGGACCTAATAGCCGGGCAATGTCACCCTTGACACGCTCAAGCAGTGCGGTTTCCGTGCGCGTGACATAGTACTCCTTCAGTGTGCAGATGTCGGTAAACAGCTGAGAGCCGTACGCGTCATAAAAATACTTGCTCGGCAGGCATTTCTGAGAGTGGGACAATCCTTGTAAGGTATCTTGTAAAAATTCCGAGTCATAACACTCGGTGGGTTGCGATAAGGTAAAATCTTTCATTGTTATTTTGCTAGTCGTATTCCAGTAAATTGCCACGCGTGGTGGGGGTAAAAAAAGTTACGATAGGTATCACGGTAAGAGGCACCGGGGGTCACGCATGAGCCCCCCCGCAGCACATACTGACTGCACATGAATTTACCATTGTATTCGCCAGCCGGCCCACTAAATGGTTGATACCCCGGATAAGCGCCATAGTGGCTGGCGGTCCATTGCCAACATTGTCCGGTCATGTGGGTCAGCCCCGGGCCTGGCTCGGCCGTAGGACACAAACAATCGAGGGATAAAAACGGTCCGCGCGTGGGTTGTGCACGTGCCGCCACCTCCCATTCAAATTCGGTGGGTAACCGCACGCCGGCCCAGCGAGCATAGGCCTCTGCTTCATAATAGCTCACGTGCGTCACCGGCTGATGCGGTAACACCGGCTGCAGCCCGCTAAGTGTAAAGTGCTGATACTGCCCGTCGGTATAGCGCCAATACAAGGGCAATTGTACGTCGTGCGCCTGAAGATGTGCCCACCCATCAGAGAGCCATAATAACGGGTTTTGATACCCCCCATCCTCAATAAAGGCCTGATAGTCAGCATTGGTCACTAGCCGCGATGACAATGAAAACGGCTGCAGATACACCGTATGCGCCGGCGACTCGTTATCAAACGCAAAGCCGTCCGTATCATGTCCGATGGTATACAGTCCTTCATCAAACCGCAGCCAATGGTGCGCACTATACATGGCATCACCACGGGACGATGCCATGTAAACCGGCGCCTGCGGGTTTTGTGCCAGTGCGTGTTTAATGTCGGTTAACAAGAGCTCCTGATGCTGGTGCTCATGGTGGCATCCCAGCGTGAGCAATGATGCCACCTCCGGGGTGAGACCCTGCTCATATAACTGCAAAATGTGTGCGTCGACATACGCTCGGTATGCCATGATCTGGGCTAAACTGGGCCGCGAAATAAGCCCGCGTGCGGCGCGTGGATATTGCTCACCAATGCCGTTGTAATACGAATTGAATAAGTACGTAAAATCATCGTCAAACGGCACATACTGCGGCAGGTGTTGCCGCAAAATCAGCGTCTCAAAAAACCAGGTGGTGTGTGCCAGGTGCCATTTGGCAGGACTGGCGTCGGGCATCGACTGAAGCTGGGCGTCTGCTTCCGATAACGGCTCGACAAGCTGCGCGCTGAGTGCACGGACGGCCTGAAAGGCAGAATTCTCATTATGTTGCATAAATTATTATAGGATTGGTGTGGTTATGTGTTAAGTGCCGTGCCAACATACCAGGCGTTCACATACCATGCTGACTCGGCACGCATACGACGCGCCACCGGGCGCGTCCAACAAGTGTAACAACGTCGGTCAGGCCACCTCTACACCATTCCAGAATGCGACATGATCTTTGATCGCCGCTGCCGCCGTTGACGGTGCGGGGTAAAACCATGCGGCATTTTCGTTAACGGCATCCCCCACCTCAACGTGGTAATAATGCGCCTCACCCTTCCATGGGCAGGTGGTACGAAACGAACTGGGTTTAAAATACGACGCGTTAATCGCATCAGGGGGAAAGTAATGGTTGCCCTCGACAACCTCAGTGTTATCCGACTCTGCGATAACAACCCCGTTCCATGTAGCTTTCATATGCTCTCCTGTAACACTTTGTTATTTCAGTTTATCTTGGTACGCTGCCCGCAGCTTTGACAGCTTCGGCTCAATGACCATTGAACAATACCGGTTTTGCGGGTTATTTGCATAATAATTTTGATGGTAACCTTCCGCGGGGTAAAACACATCAAGGGGCTCCACGCGCGTGGCGATCGGCGTGCCAAAGCGCGGTTGTAGATCGGCGATCACCTGCTCTGCCGTCGCTTGTTGCTCAGGATCATGATAGAAGATCACCGAGCGATACTGGGTCCCCACATCCGCCCCTTGCCGGTTGACCTGAGTCGGATCATGGCTGGTCAAAAAGACCACCAATAGATCATAATAACTGATCACGTCAGGCTCAAAGGTCACCTGCACCACCTCCACATGATCTGTCCCGCCAGAGCACACCTTCTTATAGTCAGCATCCGATGATGAGCCACCGCTGTAACCCGACTCAACCTTATGTACACCCTTTAGCCGCTGAACGACTGCTTCAACACACCAAAAGCACCCGCCACCAAATGTTGCCTGTATCATGTTACTCATCATCCACCGCCTTTAATGATAGTGAATTAATACAATAGCGTAGCCCCGTTGGCTCCGGACCGTCCGGAAATACATGCCCTAAGTGGCTGTCGCAAATACTGCAGGTCACCTCAACACGATGCATACCGTGCGACGTGTCCTGAATGTAATTGATCACATTATCTTTCAGTGGCTGAGTAAAGCTCGGCCAGCCCGAGCCAGAATCAAACTTCTCATTGGCATTAAACAGTGGCTCATCACAGCAAATGCACGCGTAACGGCCCTGTTTAAAGATGCCGCAATGCTCGCCAGAAAAGGCCCTCTCGGTACCCTTTCGTCGCGTGATCTGAAATTGATCACTGGTCAACTGCTCGGCCCACTGCTCATCCGTTTTTTCTACCCGGCGATCGGGGGCCGGGTTACCCTTGCTCGCATACCCGATGACGGTATTCCAATTCAACATACTGTTACTCCTATCAAGGACAGAGAAAAGACCAGCGTCGAAGCGCTGGTCTTTCACTGTCAATTACGCACGCATGCGCATACCCACTGAAGGGGACCCCCTTCAGCATTATCACACTATTTAATTTCGTCTGTACGGCTTAGCACCATGTCTTTGCCGCCAATATGACAGCCAAAGCAGCCTGGAACGCCATTGCCTGACGCCTGCAGTTTCGTGCCATCGGTTGCACTGGTCACTTCATACCAGAACCACCCTTTACCATTATCCGAGTTGTCCTGTGTTTTGACCATCACCGCCCAGCCAGCCAGCGCCTCTGATTCATCGTACATCTCTTTGACGATACCACTGCCCGTCGGGTATGTCGCTGCATCGGCTTTTATCGCTGCGGCAATCGTGTCGTTATAAAACACCCGTACCGGTAATCCAAACTGGGTATGTGGGCCCGTTGTCCGGTGCGTTTCCATTTCCTGATTGGCAAAGCTGCGATACGCCTGACTCGTCAGGTAGATAAACAGCGCCTCGTTGCTAAGGGGGATTTCCGCCGGTGACATACTAGGGGTTGGTGCGCTAGGGAGCCACGTGGGATCAACATCGTCGCCAACCGCTTCGGCCTCCAGTATTTCCGCTTCACTCACGGCCGCCGTGTCTGCCTGCTCTTTTTCCTGGCAGCCAGATAGCGCCATACTCAATACGGTCAGTAATAGTAAAAGGATCCAGGTGCGTTGTTTGTTCATCATTATTATCCCGCGTTATTGTAAATAAAATGTTAATGCCCTAGCATTAATAGCATAACTCGCCATTAAGCTGTACTTTTTCTTGTTTGGGGCAATTTTCGAGGCACTTCCATACGTTTACTTATGTGTATAAATAACGCCATGACAGATCACCATGCTAAGCCAGTACCAAGGCCATGCCGCTGCCGGTATGTTTACCCACAAAAGGCGATCCGCTAGCCAATGCGCTCCCCGCTGTACCTCGTCGCCGTGGTATCACTGCTTTTTAGTCTTGGCGGTGGCCCGGCTCAGGCCGTTGGCTCACCTTATCTCACCACCGGCGTTGCAAACTGGGCCGTGTTTGATAATGCCGATCGTGAGGCGCTGCACGTCACGTATACCCTTGCCCCGTTGCCCGGGGGATATAACGTGCGGCCAACCCTGATGGCATTCTTTGCCGATCAGGGGCAACAGTACTATGCCTTCGGTGTTGCCTATGATTCCTCCCTGGGCCCGCACTGGCGTATCGGTGGCGCCATGCATATCGGCTTTATGGAGCGCCCGAAGCAACTGGGCCATAAAGTCGAATACTATACCCGGCTTAACGTGGACAGACGTCTCTCACCACAATGGTACATGCGGCTTGAAATCGGCCATATCTCTAATGCGGGCCTGGGCGATCAAAACCCCGGCTCTGAGGCCATCGCTCTCTCCCTCATCTATCACTTTGATTAGCCTAACACCCTTGTCAAGCCCGTTGATCCCGACGGTAAATGTGTGCCCCATTATGCTGTGGTATAGCGCCGCAAAATAGCCCGCGCGACGGCACTGCCTGTCACATGGACTGCAGACAGGCAAAGGGGATATCCGGTATACCTTATAGGGGTTCTAGGGATTTTCCCCTCTAAAGTAACATAAACCGCCATACACGCGATATTTAAAGGCATACAAAGGTGGGTTACTTCCCCAAAGTATGGCAAATTATGAGTTTAACAACCCCGTAAACTTAACGTAATCCCTATGGCTATAAAAAACGAACTATCAATACTTACTAAAGCTGAGCAGGCCGATCTGTATTCTCCGCCGAAATTATCACTTGAACAACAACGCTTGTATTTTACACCAAACGAGATCGAGCTAACAGAGTCTAAAAGTATTCGCCTAAGAAACCACCGATGCTATTTCATTGCTTTATTGGGCTATTTTAAGTCTAAGCCTGTCATTCTTTCACCTAAATAGCTGATCCTAATTGTGATACACCTGCTTCAATCCATGCTTTCCGCCCGGAAACGGTGCGGCAGTGTCCATAAAGTAGTAAACCTGCTCCAGTAAATCATCCATGTTTTTGCACTGATGATTCCGGGTTATCGTCTCGTGCAGGGCATGCCACAGTTTTTCAATTTTGTTATGCCATGGGCTATAAACCGGCAAGAACAGTAATTTGAACTTTGGGTTGTCGCTCAGCCACTTCTGGGTTTTCTTGCTCTTGTGGATGATGTAATTATCCACGATTAACCGAATGCTTTTAGCCCGACGATACTGACCTTTAAGCTTTTCCAGCAATTCAATAAATAAGTCACTGGTCTTGCGCTCGCCACCTACATAAACGATTTGCCCTGTCTGGCCGTGTAATGCTCCCGCCAGATAATGTTTCTTGTTCTGTCCTGGTGTTGCCACTTTACGCTGCGCGCCACGGTGCCCCCAATCTGCACCGATTTTAGGATTCAGATGGATATCCACTTCATCCTGGTAAAACACCGGGTGGTCAACACTGTTATCTGCCAGCGCCTCCCGGATAGCCGCCAGTTTCTCCTTTTTATCCGGGTCTTGGATATAAAGTGTTGGCGCAGCTCGCCGCCAGACAATTCCTGCTTTGGGCAACCAGCGTCTGATTGTTGAACTGTGGATCTGAATGTTGCATAACTTGTTCAGTAACAGCGCAAACAACTCAGTACTCCAGCGTGAACGCTGATATCCAAGCGTCCTTGGCGTGTACTTCAGCAAAATTTTCAGCACGCCACAGATAAAATCCCGATTCAGCCTAACGGGGCGACCAACGCCTTTCGTTTTTAGACCATCAACACCGGCAACGTCATACCATTTCAACCAGCGGTTAAGCGATGACCGGCCAGCTTGCAGTAGGCTCGCAACCTCTGACTTGGTTTTACCTTTCAACACCAGCAAGACGGCATTCGCACGGCGGCAAAGGTCTCTATCTCGTGTTTTATGAATAATCTTCTTCAATCGGCGGGTTTCCGCGCCATATAAAAATGCTATCCTGTTCATACTCAATGCGTTTGTGGGTTTGGTTTGTTTGGCGACTGATCTGATCGCGCAAACCGCATTGAGTTCCCTTACCTGAGTGATCTACTATTACGCACAGTTATTTAGCTTAGGGGTAAAATTGATGTCTCTAAAAACATTGAAAGATAAAGCACTTAAAAATCCTAGTGTTGCAAGAGAATTTCATAAGCTAAGTCGCGAATTTGCTCTCATCGAACGGAATCTTACACGCAAAATCGCTCGAACACGCAAACCTTAAGCTAGTTGAAATTGTCGCTAGTTATATTGGCGTAATTCTCTCAATGTTCGTGTTTTTAACTCACGTGCGCCAGTTTATACCGAGTGCTCCGCCCCCCGGCTTCACTTTTTACCAAGCAACCAAGCTCGACCAACGCAGCTAAATGACGAGATGCGGTTGGTTTACTCACTTTCGCCACTTTATGGTATTGCGACGTATTAATGCCTTGGTCAAAATCTCCATCAAGCATTCGATTGAGCACTTTTACTTGTTCCGAGGACAGTCGCGTTTGATCGACATTTCGCCAGAAGTTTGTTTTAAAAACCGTTTGGTCGATTTCTTCGAGCACATTGGTGAATGTTTCACCTAAGGTGTTTAAAAACCACATAAGCCAAGCGGTAATATCAAGTTCACCTTTCTGGGATTGCTCTAATATTTCGTAGTAGCTTTTACGGTTGGCTAGAATCGCCACTGACATTGCATAGAAACGGACAGATTGGCGCTCAGCCTGGGCCAGCGCCAAATCAGTGAGTAAGCGGGTGATCCTACCATTGCCGTCATCCAAAGGATGGAGCGTCACAAACCAGAGATGTGTTATCGCCGCTCTAAGCAATGGATCTAAAGCAGGGTCCTCACGAGAGTCATTAAACCAGCGAATAAACACGCCTAGTTCGGACTCAAGCACATCTCGGCTCGGCGCTTCAAAATGCACCGTGGGTTTATCAATCCTACCCGACACTACCTGCATAGGCTCTTCGCCGCGTAACTGCCCCCCTATCACAGGATTAAACATGGTGTAACCTTCAGGAAACAGTCGTTTATGCCATTGTAATATTCTCTCAAGTGAGAGCGGCGAGTCTAAATTCTCCACCGCATCTAGCATTATTTCTGCAAGGCCATCAGTGCGTTCAGTGGTTGGAAATGGTTTTTCTTCAGAAAGACCAAGTTTATTAGCCAACGACGAGCGAACAGAAAAAGCATTGAGCTTCTCACCTTCAATGGCACTCGAATGAATAATGTTCGCCAATAGCGTGTCTAACATACTTTGTTTTTGGTCTTTAGGTTGACTCGACATCTTGCCCAACAACATTCCTTGGTGAAAGCGAATGTCTCGTAACTTGGGGTCAATAACCTTTTCATCCCAGATAAAGTTTGGCCAGTCAGCTTGTTGCCAGATCCACATCTTGTCGCCTTTTGATTTAAATAATAGCATATTCAAATCATAGCATGATTTGAATAAGGCTCACAATCACATCTAATGATGATGTGAAAAACGCGAATATTCATATCATCTTTCGATGTTATCATCCTGTCTTAGTAGACATTAACCTAGGCCTCATATCTTCTTCTGCAAGTGACTTAACGCCAACCCTGCCATCAATGCTAAACCGATGATCATCGACGGTAGTACCACCGGTGGAATAGCCAGCGGGGCAAACAATCCCATAAACAGCAAAATGACGCCTGAGCCCAGGATGATCATGCTGTAGCGGTGAATGATAGGGCTCGAAAAATCAAAGGTTGTCTTCTTAATTTTCCAGGTCATCAAGCCGTCCCACAGCGCCGGTAACATGAGAATAAGCGCAAAGGGCAACCAGACCATCAGCAAAGCAAATCGAGTGAACACTTGGTACAACACATCAAAAAATGCCTGAATACGGTCTTCTACCCAGACAAACCAAAAGCCTCCCATGTTCTCCATCCCTTTAGAGCGCAGTCGCTGCTCTTCAGTGGGGATCAGAAAATCACGCACAGTTTGCTCCATCTGCGTATCCACAACCCATGACTGATACCAGCTATGGCTAGTTTGACCAATCCAATAGCTTGTTTGTGCGCCCAATTGGTTTTGGATCATCTGCTTCTCTTTACTAATGACCCGGCCAGTCCAATCACCGGGCACTAACACGCCAATGGCAATAATCTCCAGCATCAGCGCCAGACAAAGTAGCCAAACCGACTTATGCTTGCTCATGCCAAACATCCTCTTCTACTCGCGCCAGCATGGCTGCAACGGTTGGCGTCATAATCCGGGCTTTAATCACTTGTTGAAGCCGCTTTGTCGTCGTATGACCACTGACATAACGCACATCGATGCGTCCTTCAGCCAAATACGCCATTCGATTTGGACGATTACGAATCCATGTGTGGAAATAGACACCATCCACAGCGGCCCACTCGAAATGGTCAGGATCACGCAGGCGAATCCCCGTTAAAGCACTGGCGGCAGTCCAGGTCAATGCCTCAATGAAATGCCAAAGGCGTACACTGTCATCATCACAACTGACTTCTTCATAACTGCCCAAGCCATTACACAGACACAAATCAAAGATGGAATGGCCATCTAAAGTGAGCGCATCCGTTAAATAGTCCGCCAAGCAATACACCGAGGCCAACGCATGAGGCCAGTCGGTTTCAAGTAGTCTTAAGGTTTCCTTGAACTGGGAGTTATGTTGCTGCCACTGAGCGAGCATTTCTTTACTGGTAAGTGTTGTCATTTTCAGACAGACAGAATGATGCATACAGACTCCTTATGCTGCCTGTGTAGAGTTGGTTAAAATAGGAATGCGGCCTTTGATCACGCGGCCACCTGAAAGCTTGGCGATGTACTCCAGGTTCGGGAGCTGGCCTAATAACTGCGGTGGAAACATATCGCCCTCTTCCTCCATCAAGCGCTCGCCATGATTGCCGGTAAATAACGCGGGGCTGTCCGAGTTTGACGACATACCTTGAGTTTGCATGATGTACTGCAACCGAGTCTTAGGCAGATTGTCGGTAATGTACTGCTGCGTTTCGGCATCCATCACCCGAAGGGCTATCAAGTTGTTAATGTTACCTAACACCTGACGTGCCTTAGCTTCGCTGCCTGTACGAGCTGCAAAGTCAGCAAAGGTCTGAGTAGCAATCACACAACGCATTTTTGCGCCACGGCCTTTGTTGAGCAGTTGAATGAAGGGATCGTTGACGACTTCAGCCGCCTCATCGATGAAGATATTTACGGGACGATTTTCAACACCATAGTTATAGCGGTCACCGGCCACGGCGGTGAGATCGGATAAAAGCAACGAACCAATGGCGCTGCCAACCATGGCGTCGGTTAATGAATCCAAGCCGATATACGCCACTTGGGCATTGTTGATAATACGGCCAGAATCCGTAATTGACCGGCTGTCATCCACGTCGTTTGCAATCGGTGATAGCAATGGACCTAGTTCACTTGATGTGAGCATATTGAGCACCGGCATCAATGAGGCCACCATCTTTGAATAGTGGGTTCTGTCATGCTCAAACATGCTCAATAGCCCCTCTAAATCGGTATTGGCGGCAACAGGCTGAATGCGTTCGTAGTAGAACAGCAGCATCGCCATGGCTTGTTTAGCCAAGGTGTTGGCCTTTTCGGTAAAGCGCTTAATCTCCACACTAAAGTTCGGATACACCTGCTCCCCCCAGGCTGTGACGGCTTTTACTACCAAACCTTCTGGGCCACCTTCCAAGAATCGTCTCAGTGTTTTCAGATCAGGACGCTGTGACGTAAGCAACAGACCTTGCACTATGTTATTCAGTGCCATTTGGCCAAAAGCTTTAAATGGATCAGCACCCGTTTCGGATGGGATTAAGGCCGCAATTCGGCTGGCGATTTCAGTACCCCGGTTAAAGTTCCTCAAGGGATTAAGACGTACTGAATGCTCAGGAAAGCCCGGATGAAAATACACAAAGCGCTCAGGACTACCGGCGGCAATACAGGCTCGCTGCGCATTATCCTTAAGTTCCTTGTCTCCCTTAGGGTCAATAATAATCACGGCTTCATTGCGCAAAATGGCCTGGGTGATCATCGCATCAAAGCATCGGGTTTTTCCGGCACCGGTCGTTCCGACAATTAAGGTATGCCCCTCAGTGTGTCCAACTGGCTGGTACACATCTTCTTCTTTGGGCTCGACACCATGAATCCAGGTCGAACCCATTTGTTTGCCGTGACCTTGGTTAAGCAAGGTTTGCTTATCCCGCTTTAGGATTTCATAAGCGCGTTGGGCATGGCGTTGGTCCCACTCAAAGCCATAACCTAACCACAATTCATCAGGATGTTTTGCCATTACCTTTTGCAAATGCGACAGCGCCATAAATGCCAATGGTTTGCCTTTTAGCCCCTTCTGCAACTTATAAAGACGGTAAGCCTCAGGCAGGCGATACAACGCCATGCCCGAGGAAATCCCTGTCATCCACCAAAATGGTTCGGGCGGTAAATCTGTCAGCATTTCTGCGGCAATCGCCCCAGAGGCCCCAACCAGCCAACCTGCTGCTGCCATGGCCTCATAGTTCGTGCGCCAGGGCATTTCGTATGCGTTTTCTTTCATTCATGCTCCGCAAAATAACCGTTTGCAATCCACTTAATTTCAAATGGATTAACGTTTAGCGTGAGCGGTAAACAGAACCGTTTCCCCCTCATCAAACTGGCATTCGTCACTGGCCGAGATCCCCCGAAGCAGCTGTCCGGCTGGAATGCCATGCGCATTGGCGACTTGGCGTAAGGTTTGAATCGTGACGCGAATACCATCGGCACTATGATCCACGTCTGGGTAATCACCATCGGTCAGTAAGATGGGCAAATCTTTCACAAAATTAACCATCTGTTGCCGCTGCGCGTGTTTGGGGTCTGTACTTGAATTCGCATTGGGCGCAATCGGCTTTTGCTTTCGCTCCGCTCTTGTGGCGGGCTCTTTTGCTTGGGCATTAGTTGTCTTAGTTCGACTCGGACGCTGTAAAGCCTCTTCGTTCTGAATTGCTGTCGCCGGTTCTGTGTCTTGTTTGGAGATGTCTATCAGTGCAATTAGCCTTTTAGAAATCGATACCTTCAGCAGTAACCCTTGCTCCTGAACGCCATCATTCGTAGTCACAGTTCTGGCCTTACGAGTCGGGTTTGCGGGATCTAATTCAAGCCAATCTAATCGACTGAGTTCAGCAAGCAGTTTTCGGGGAGCACACCAATGTCTTACGGCATCGGGATAACGGATCAGAATCTGTTCACCAGCCATAATCAACGCAATGCTGGCCTCTGGGAGCCACGCCAAAGATTCAGGGAGATTCAATGCTTCTGTATCGTGCTGGTTTACGTTATTTGAGATAGCGCCATCATATGAATTGTTAGGCTTTTCGCATTCATCACCTGGAGCATTTTCAGTTGCCTGGGGGTTACTAACATCACTGGCATGACGAAGTTCATCATCTTGTTCGGACGGTTTTGTCGATGGCGACTCAGTCGAACTGCTGTGATCGATTGATGATGACGCTTCAGACAAGCCTGGCTGCTCACTGGAACGACTCTGAGGCTCTGCTTGTGTTTGCTGTGTTGCTTCCCACTCAGGTTTACTAAACAGTGTCACACCACTTGGTACATTCGAGCTGAACAATAAATCGGCCTCAGATATATACAGCATGGGTAACCAGATTGGCTTGTCGTCTTTGATCAGCACTTCAGGGGCAAGGCTTTCATATCGCTCATTTGAGGCGGATTTCGTGGCCAATCCTCGCTCAATGAGGATGTCCGCAAGGGTATCGGGATCTCTTGGAATGCCAGGTATCTTGTCTTTGGCCAACAGCTCAATGATGTCCTTAGCCGCGCTTTTCCAGACCAGGTAAAGATTGGTTGATTGATTTGATTTTCGTACCCAGACTCTGGCATCTCGCTGATTAACCAGCCATTGCGAACTGGCAAGCAATCGCCTCATGGCATCAAGTAGATAGCGTTCGACTGGGACACCAAGGGCATTGTCGTCAACGGAAATTCGTTGAGCTTTCAGGTCTCGCTGGACACTGGTTTGGTCGGCTTCAATAACCAATTTAGACAGGACATGCTCGGGATCGGTATTGCCAATTGCTTCAAGCATGGCTTGCAAAATATCAGGGCCCGGCTGGGTTAACCAGGCGAGCAACTCAGGTGTCATCACCCGGTTTAACACCAGAATTGAGAATTGCTCGTGCCGCTTGCAGCGTCCGTCGCGCCAGCGAATAAAATAACGTTCAATGCTGTTGTTACTGGTCCACTGAGATAATGTTTCTAAAAAAGGGTTCCACTGATAGCGTCCATCTTCGTCTGTAATGGACAAGTCTGAAACGGGCTTACCAATATCATGGAACAAACCGCCTAATGCCGCCGCAACACGCCACCTTGGTTCCAGTTCTTTTTTTTCAACAGGTGTGCCACTGGCAACAAAGATGATCCCTTCAGCAGCTTGTGCCGCCCAGAAAGCAACTTCCAACGAATGACGTAATAAACCACCAGCACCACTGTGATGATGATGCTCAGAAGCTGGCAACAAATGAACATAAGCAGCCAGATGATCAATGCAGGGCTGAATCAGCCTTTGAAACTCACGCTGATTAAAGCCAAGTACCTGGCGCAGTTTGGCAATTAGCTCGTCTTGTGTGGACTGCAAATCCTCGGGTGACGCAGCTGGCAACCCCTTCAGGAATGGCGGGTAGCGTGGAATTTCCGCATCCAGTTGAGATGAGAGTTCTGGTAGTGCTTTGGTTTGAAAAAATAGGTTTTTGAACATAGTGAACCTCCGACACGATAGTGTGAAGGCTCTTTAGCAACTGAAGTTGTTAGATAGCCGAAAGAAATATGCATTTATCTGTAGTTGTTTTCGTTCTAGTGAGAAAACCGACAGTTACATTACAGTGTGGGGTAAGACAGCTTTTCATTGTAAGACTGGGCATCATCTTCCCAAACTAGCCGAACAACATGCTTTCGTTTCGTTTGCATATGAACAGCGGCTATTAGCTCAACGGCTTGATGCTTTTCGAGGCTTTCCATCGGAAATTTGTCAGTCACTTCTGATTCAATAACTAAATCGTTACCTTCGGGGAACTCAATTCTGACGTTTCTTGCAGTAGCAGCACCTTTATTCCAAACCTTAAGCCGATACTTACTGCTGCCAAGTTTTATAATTGATGCACCAAGGTCAGCTTGCTTTCCTTTCAGAGCATCTTCATTTTCTTTTTCCAAGAGAATGGTGTTTAACTTTTCCTGGCTTTCGACAAGTGACTTCTGCCTCTTATTAAAGCTGACCGTTTGCCATGTTGCGTAGCCAGATAAAAGGAAAGCTAATCCAGCTATCACATCACCTGCATCAATAGTTACCGGCATTACTTAATCCTTATATTCTTGCTACCAGAAAAAGCCTTTTTCAAAGATTTTCGTAGTTCGTCTTGAACGTCTTTTAAAACTTCTTCCTTGATTTCAGAAAGGTGTTCATCAATATTTTCGCTATTCTCTTGAATAAGCTCATCTTTATTGAACTCTCGGTCACAAGATGCACAAGTCATTACTTGTATTGTTTCATCGCAACCGTCTTCGTATGAAAAGTCTGAGCAGCCACAAGTTGGGCAAAGCAAGCTTATACTTCTATTGTATTTTTCAGGATTCATTCTAGCTTCCCGTTATGTTAGTGGCCGTATTTAATCGCATATATTCAAGAACTAGAAAATGCATTTTGGAGTTCTCTTGGTGCTGATTAACAGTTAAAGGCCTAAAAACCAGCTAGGATCAACTGTTACTTTTTCAACTAACTCTGTTTTAACGCCTAAACTAAGTTCCTTGAGTTTATCGGCTAACTGATCACCATCGACCAAGTCAATCGGAGCAACGCCATCACGGTTGGCTTCTTCAATGGCAGCTTTTGTAAAGCTACCTGTAGTGATAAACATCCCACGATCAGCTCTACCAACGGTTGCGCCTCTAAAATCACGGATCTCGGGAGCCCCAACGGAACCTTTGTACTTTTTACACTGAAAAGCGATATGAAAGCTCATCAAACCGTTGATTCGCGCAATTCCTTTGCCATCGATACCACCATCACCCGTGCGACCAGTCACTTCAACATGGATAAAGCCTGATTCTCTCAATAACCTCTGTGTTAGTCGCTCAAACGCATCTGGGCTCATTTCTTCAATTAGCACATGATGCAGTTTTTCACGCCAAAGCATAGCCTCTTCAGGGGAGTCATCGGACGACAGTTCTGGAGTAGATGTCGTAGCACCAGTCTGTTCAGGCTTGCGGTCCAGAGCTCTAACAAAGTTGACAATTTCTCTACTATCAATTGCCGGTTCCTGTCTGGCTTTATCAGTAAGTGCCCAAACGCCACGAGATGAGTTTTCAAGGTATCCAGCTTTCTTCAGGTAGGTTCTAGCCCAAGCTAATCGATACCCAACTTCAGTTTGGCTACTTTTTTCGGGGTTGTGCAGAACAGCCAAAGTACCCTCATCAAACTTCTCAAGCTCGACAACTTCTTCGTATATCTCGTCGATACTGCCTGAGCCGCCAAGGTTAACTAGTGCCTTTATTAGCGGGAGCATAAGCTGATCAAATGTAACCATTATTTTCCTCCTGGAAACTTTTTCGTAAAAACAGCGACCACTTTCTCACTGAGATAGCTGACTCAACCAAGTTAACAATGCAAAGCGAGTGAGATTGGCTACTCATGACTCTTCCATTACTCCATCAAGCATATCTACTACATCATTCAAGAGATCATCTGCTTGAGCAAAAATAAACTGCTTTAAAAACTGATCGATGCGAATATTGAGCTTAAAGGGTGGAATGCTTACGCCATCTAATTTTTCAAAATAAGCTTTCGCTTTCACCTTATCAACGGTGTCTTTAAGCGCGTCAAATCGACCGAAATTATTAAGGTTTTTCTCATTAACACTATCATTTAATAAGCTAACAAGCTGGCTTTTATCTAGACCTAACGCATTAACAATGGCATTAATCTGGGCATTTTCAGCATTGTCTTTGTAGGTGTTGATGTAATCTCTGAAACTATGGCCTTCTATTAACTTTGCATCGCCACGCTGTAAATCATGTAAGAAAAGCTTGGCGTATTTTTGTTCAGCTTGCGTCAGTGAAGAGAATGACTTGTGCAGTTCGTTGAGCGTAAGCTCAATGCTGGCTTGATCATTATGCTGATTTAGCTCTTTTAAATATTTATCAAAACGACTATTCATATAGTCGGCATCAATCTTTCCAGTATCAATTTCCGTCAAATAGCCACTAATATCAAAAGGCACATCGCCGCCACCCGCACCACCACCATCACCTTTTGATGCGAGCTCTTTATAACGCAGCGCAAGGCTCAGGTAGGTTTGTTCATTAATGGCGAGAGTAACCTCATGTTCAGTGCCATTTTCGCCTGTTGAAGCGTCCGTCGTGAATGTATAGACCGACTGCTCCCAATGTAAACCTTGTACCTTCGCGGCTTCTAGATGCTGGTTAAATACTTTAAATAGTTCAGCAAACTTTGCGCACGCCTCAACATCTTCTGGCAGTTTTTCAAAATTTGCCACACCGGCACTAATGAACAACTCGGTAATATCACTGAATAGTTCATTCATTGCTTCTAAGTTACTTTCTAGCCTATCAACAAATAACCCTATGGGTCTGTCGCCAGAGTATAGTTTTACCGCATCGTTAATATGTTGCTCCATCGTATGCGGATAACGATAGTAACGGATAACACCATGAGGCTTATCGGGGCCAAACAATCGATTGGTACGAGAGAAGGCTTGGATGATGTTTTGGTATTTAATTACTTTATCTAAATACAAGACATTCAGCCACTTGGAGTCAAAACCGGTGAGCATTTGGTCTACAACAATCAATAAATCCAACTGTTTTGTAGGATCGGTATGAATACGCTCATAAGGTTTTTTGTGAGCAAGGCGTGCGGCTAGATCTTTCTTAAATGCTGCATGGCGGGCAAAATCAAAATCGTGGCCATAACGCGCATTATAGTCACGCATAATCTCATCCAAGCCATCACCTTTAAATGTTGGCCCTCGGTCGCCACTGCCGTCATTATCAATGTTAGGATCAAACAGTGCTGATACTTTTAAATCAGGCTTAGCAGCCTTTAGCAGACGGTAATAATCAATGGCTTCAGCAATACTGTTAGTAGCCAAAATCGCATGAAACTTATTGCCTTGGCTTAGCACATCCCATTTGAGCAGAATATCTTCTACCACTTTGGCTTGGTGAGTCTCGCTTAGATACTGACTTTTAGGTACGTAATCTTCAATACCTTTGTGGTATTTACCTGTAGCGTCTTTGTAGCCAGCCATAGGCACTTCATTCATAAAATAATTAAATTTTTTCTTTTTGGCAGGATTATCCATTGCTTCCGCTACAGATCCCGCCTTAGCTTGCTCTAGGGCGACAGCCTGCCTTAAGTCACCATCCCTAAAAGTAGGAACTTTATAGGGATCAAAGCCGAGTACGTTACCATCGCGAATACCATCAGCTATGCTGTAGCGGTGCAACTCATTGCCAAATACGGTACTGGTAGTATTGCCGTTTTTTTCATTTTCTTCTTGGATCGGAGTGCCAGTAAAACCAAAAAACAAGGCGCGGGGAAAGGTGCGTTTAATAATGATCAGCATGTCGCCAAACGTTGAACGGTGCGCCTCGTCAATAATAAATACCAAGCGTTTAGCGCGGATTTTTTCAATATCTGCCGAGTTTGTTGCAGTGCCCTCATCATCCACTTCTTCAAAAATATTACTCATTTTTTGAATAGAGCTAACAATGAGGGTATCGGCTGGGGACGTGCTTTTTAGCTTAGTTACCAATACATGGGTATTTTCGGTGGCTTGTACATCTTCACCATCGCCTGCAAAATTTCGGTATTCCGCCAGCGACTGGGTGCCAAGCTCGATGCGATCCATCAAAAAAATGACTTTATCGGCATCTTTTGATTGGGCAATGAGCTGTGCTGATTTAAAGCTGGTCATGGTTTTGCCTGAACCCGTGGTATGCCACACATAGCCGCCCAAGCGGTCTGGGTTATTAGCAGCGCTACCCAATTGTTGCCAGTTGGTTTTGGCTACCTTATCCGATATCGCATTGGCGGCGTAATACTGATAACTACGCATCACTTTAAGCACACCATCGGTATCATCGGCAACGGTGTAAAAGCCAATTAACTGGTGCGCCATGGGGATGGATAACAACGTCGAGGCAATGTCTTTCCAATGGTTCATGGCCTCGTTATTAAAATCGGCCCAATTGAATTGGTAGTCTGGGTTAAATTTGCCATCTAGCCCAGGATTGGCAAAGTATTTTGCCTCATTAGGCTCCATAGCGACAAACACTTGGATCAGTGAAAATAGGCCACTAAAAATACCTTCTTTGGAATACTTTTCGATTTGGTTAACCGCTTGGCTTACCGGTATGCCGCTGCGCTTTAGCTCCACATGAATAACCGGCATACCGTTAATCAGTAACAGCACATCACCACGTCTGTCATTACGCAGTGGGCTACCGCGTTCAAATTTCGGCTGCTGGACGATTTGGTAACGGCTTTGACCAGCAGCAATTTCTTGGCGATCATAGATTTTTAGGCTGACTTCTTTGCCAAGATGCAAGGCATCGGCGGGGTTATCGCGCTTAATGGCTACCGTTTTGCCGTTAATTAACCCATTTAGTTTAAGCGGTGTTTTTAGCTCTTTGATCTGCTCAATAATCTGCTGCATTTCCGTTGCCGTCAGTGGCACGTCGTTCAAGCGATCTTGCTGGCGATTGTTTTCAAATAAAATGTTCGCCCAGTTTTGCAGTAAGTCCGCTTCGGTTTTGTTTTTAAGTATCTCGCTTTCCCAGCCCTTATGGGTAAGCACTTCGATAAAGGCCTGCTCAAATTGCGCTTCGGTTTTAAAGGTGGTCATGACTGTGCTCCCTGCTAAACAAACATTTTGCTCAAGCAGGCCTGCTTGATGTTATTAAGTTTAGTGATCTGTTGCTGGTGTTGATTGATTAGTGCATCGAGTTTTTGGAAATAGTTGCCGATTGCAGCTTGTTCTTTCTCGGTTTTGGGAAATACTACATAAGTGTTCTGTATTGCAGTTTTTGATATTGATAGTACTTTCGTACCTTGCATTAAAGATAAAAGCTGATCGTGGTATGAGACTGAGTTCAAATAGTAGCCTAGATATTTTGAGGCAAAGGGTAATGTAGGCCTTACTGCAATCGTGTGTAATCCAGAAAAAACCAAAAACTCACCTACATTGAACAATTCTAAACATTTGCCTACAGTATTATCCTCGGCCGCATCAGCAATAACTATATCGCCATCTCGCAAAGCAGTATGTTTTAGTTTATTAGATACATCATTATTTGTAATAAATGGTATCAGTTCACTCTCAGCATCCAGAGTCTCGCCAAACTTAATTAATACGTCTCCATAATGAATATTTTTTGCTATTCCAGATTGGTAGTTTAGTTCTGCCCTAGAAAGAGTATTGTTTGGTACATTGGCAAAGCATGACCCAAAGGACATTTCATCCCACTCCCCACTAAACCCTTTAAACCGGATTTCTGGCATGGTTTCGCCTTGTTTAGGAAACATTTTTTCCAGCATGGCTTTTTTTATGTTGCTGAGCTTGTCATGCTTTTGTTGGTGTTGGTTGATTAGGTTGTCGAGCTTTTGGAAGGTGTTGCCGAGATGATCAGACTCCCGTTTATCTGTTGGGCAGCTAACAGCAACCTGCTTAATTTCATTCATATTGATTTTTTTTGGAAATGCAATATGGAGCGTACGAAGCCAAATGTCTCTTTGCACATACGGTGATGCAATAGCACTTTTCAAGAAATATGGGCTAAGTTGTTTGTACTTCAATAACGCCAGTGTCACGTAATATGCTTTGTCATCATCAGTTTCCACAACGTTTGCTGTTCCTACATCTCCTATTCGAGTCATTAGAACATCATTTTTTTGGGGATAGACTTTAAACTCTTCTTTGAAATCTTTTTCAGAAATAAATTTTTGTGAGGTTAATGTCCTTATATTCTCAGCAGAGAGAAACATTACCCCATTTTTTATATACTTCGGCGTTTGATGTGTTCCATCATATACATCGGTAATTTTATCCAGACTCAAACTTTGCCACTGATCACTAAACCCCTTAAAGCGAATCTCAGGCACATTATTTTCCACACTCATCTTATACGCCCTTCAATAAGTTGGTGAGTTCAGCCAAGCCCTGAAGATCAAACTCATTGCCCGTAAGTTCGCCCATCATTTTGGCCAGCTCTTGCTCGGTGGTTTTAATTTCACTCGCCACTTGTGAATAGGTCACCGCGTATTTATCGGCAAGGGCTTGCACTTGGCTGGTGAGCTGAGTAATCACGGCGCTTGGCATGGCAGCTAGCTCTTGGCTTAACGGTGTGATCCATTTTAAGTGCAGCAATTCATTGACTTGATCATCGGTTAAGCCTTCGATGGTGGTTTTGGTTTTTAAGTGCAGGGCGACTTGTGCTTCTTTGACCGCTTTTTTCAGAGCTTTTTCTTCATCGATGAGTTTATTGGCTTTAATGATTTTTGCTTTATAACTTTCCTCTGGCTCAGGGCTGTCGGCTGAGAACTTAGTTTTGGTCTCTTTTTGCTCTTTTAGGAAAGCTTTCGCCGCCTTGGCGACTTCGGCATTGGCAAAGCCGTCTTTGCTTTCTTTTACCGTGTCTTGCTCTTTGTCTTCTTCGCTTAGTGATTCGAGTATTTCTTCCAGCGAGCTGGCGATTTCGACAAGGCGGTTTTCTTGTTTTGCCAGTGCCGCTAGGTCATCGCTCAAGTAGGTTTGTTGTACTAAATCAAATGGCATGATGTGGCCTTTCCAGCCATCTTGTACTTCGGTGTCTTTGCCCTTAACCTTTTTAACCACGATATTGGGGTCAACTTGCTTAGTGGCGGCGAAGCCTTCGGTTTGCATCACTTCCAAGTCGGTACTGATAACTTGCCATTGGTTGTTTAAAAACTGATAGGCCTGGTACTTGTCGATGAGGGCAACACTGCTTAAGCGTGTGAATAACTCGGCGCTTAATTCAGACTCTTGCTGATTTCGGTTAACATCTTGCCAGCCTTGAATAAGCGTATTGATTAAATAGTCATCAAAACCAGCAAAAGCTTGGTTATAAGCACTGATAAATTCGATGACTTGTGGATGCAGGGTAATGGTTGCATTAACGTCTCGTTTGGCAATGGCTAATTCACTGTAGGCGGCAGACTTGGCCACAAACAGCGCATCATGCAATTGCGGGAATGATTGCCAATATTGGTGTAACTGCGCAATTTCGCTATTGGGGATACCACCTAGCATAGTGGCGTGTAAATCCCAGCTTTCAGCCGCTGGTGACGAATCGACATAACGGGGGATGTTTAAGTTGTAGCCATTGTCGCGCAGGGTTTGCTTACTCACCACTTGCGAGAATTTTTCGATGCTGTCGCGGTTAATGACCGCATCAACAATGCGCTTGATGTCACTGGCTTGCAGTTTATTGTTTTTACCTTCTTTAACAAAGTGCTTGGAGGCATCCACAATTAATACGTCATTGTTTTCACGCTTCTGCTTGAGCACCAAAATAACGGTAGGAATACCAGTACCAAAAAAGATGTTAGCTGGTAAGCCGATAATGGCATCAATGTGGTTTTGCTCAATCAGTTGCTTGCGAATTTCGCCTTCTTCACCACCTCTAAAGAGTACGCCGTGGGGCAAGACAATGGTCATAATGCCATCGGGTTTTAGGTGGTAAAGGTCGTGCAGCAAAAAGGCAAAATCGGCTTTGGTTTTAGGTGCAAGACCAAAACGTGAGTAACGTGGGTCGCTGTCTTTAAAACTTGGGTCCCAAGGTTGCGAGTAAGGCGGGTTAGAAACGACCGCATCCACATACAGCGCATGATAAGTACCTTGCGGATCGTTTTCATCAAAGTATGGCCAATCGTCTTCTAAGGTGTCACCGTTACGGGTTTTGATGTTGCTGGCTTTAATGCCTCGCATGATGAGGTTCATACGGGTCAAGTTATAGGTATTGGCTTTTAACTCTTGGGCATAATAGGTAATGCTGTCGCGGCTTTTGGCGTATTTTTCGACCGCTTCACCAATATTAATCAGTAACGAACCCGAGCCCGACGTTGGGTCGTAAATCTCGATGGTGTCTTTGTGTTTTAATTCGTGGGCGATGATGTGCGACATCAGTACCGAGACTTCATGCGGCGTAATTATAATGTCGTTTTCGACAAATGAAAAATTGTTACCACCCCGTATTTATTGACTTAAAGAGTGGTAACAGTTTTTGAGGAATTTACTCTAAAAACAGGAGTAAATTGAGGCGGGAAAATACAGTTTTGTTACTATTTCTAACGCTTTTTATTGGATTGTGATAACACTGATCCTGCAAGTTCTTTTGTATCTTTATTGTATTTGTCGCTTTGTAGTACCTTTGATGCGAAGTCTTCCATGTCAGCACCTGTTTGCTTACTAGTTCCTTTTTGCGACAAGGCAGAACCAGCTAATTTTTTGGCTGTCTTAGAGGCATTAGGATCGGTTAATGTTTTAGCTGCCTTAGATGCCACGCTTTGGGATGTTTTCTTTGTGTTTTTACTCATAGTAAATACCTCATGGTTGTTAATTAAATTATGAAAATTTAGAGTCCGTGTTTTAGCCGTTCAGCAAAACCATTACGCTCTGCCAATACTTCATCGTACATGTTGTAAACCTGCTGAATATGCTCCCACAACGACTCATTTTGCGTTCTCAAATCGTCAGCTAGCTCCTTATAATCAACGTTCGATTTTTTTAACGATTCAACTTCTTTCTTAAGCTGCTCATTTTCAGTACCAACAGCAATAGACTCAGCCTTGTGTTTCTGACGCTTTTGCGCAGTCTGAATATCTGGGATCTTTTCAGGGTTAAACTTGTAGATTGCAGAATTTGAAATTCCTAATCGTTTCGCAACTTGGCTAACGTTGATTTTTTCATTATTTGCTGCCATTTCAGACAAGGCCGTATCAATTTTGTCTGCCATTGTGATCTCAACTGATTCGCTCATATTAGGCTTCCTTCACTTTTATCGTTAACTGGTCAATGATGATATTGGCAGCTTCAAGGTTGTCGTTTAATGCCGTACTAAATGCTTTTAACCGCAGCTTTATCTCTGACGGAAATTTTTCAAATGCTGCTAATTGCGATTCACATCGCTTTTTAACAACCAGCCAGTGTGGTAAATGTCGAGGTGTTGCAATGTAGCTATCGCACCATACACAGTGGCTTGGATCTGCTACATTACGAACTTTACACTCTGCCCCCTTGGTACAGTAACCATGTGACACGCCTCTAAAGTTGTTGGTATGTTTAGCAGCAAACGTGATCAACTCTTCCATATTTTTGAAGTGAGGTGTGCTTCCGGTAGTAAGATCATCTGCCAGAATCTCAGTCAATTTGGCGATAAATTTTTGTCCGCCTTTTCCTGCTAGTGTGCCGTCTTGTGCAGCGCTCACCATATCTTCCATTGCTTGCGAGATCATAAACTCAGAGAAGCTTTCAGTTAGTCCAATTAACTCCTCCATAGACTCATATCCTCGTTGGCTGTAAACCAACGACATCATGTTCTCTAAATGTTTGTACTGATACTTAATATCGTCTAAATCACCCAATCGATTTGCGACCATAAACCAAGCAAAGGTATGTCTAAATTGATGGGCGGTAAAATTAAAGAAATCGCCTACTTTGTATGGTTTCTTAAACTTTTTATGATTTGAGCTGACGGATTGGCAATTGCACCCCATGCGCTCAAGATCGGCAATATCATGCTCAGTAACTCTAATCGAAAACATTTTGTTTATGTTGTTAAAGCTATTTTTAGTGGACTTAGTATTTAATGAAAACTCGCAGGACTTTTTATGGGGTGACACACCAAACAAAGTTCGATTACTCAAACCAAACTCTAAATTCAACTTCCGCTTTCGTGGCAATAAATCGCTGTGATACTTTAGTAGCAAAGCTGCACGCTCACGGTAAACAGAACAAACTCTTGTGAGCAGTTTTACCGCCCGGTAGGTGACTTCATTCGTGACCCATTCTAAGCTTTGGGTTTCATCTGTTGTTTTAGACAACAACGTCTTGATAAAGTATTTACCGTTTCGCTCAATAGCTGAATCATCAGTTAGTGTCATTGCTTCGCTATAACGCATACCTGTATAACTAACCACAAGCACAAAGGTATATCTGCGAAGATTTTTAATCAGCTCATAATACTCGTCTAATTCAGCAGATTCTGACTCATTTAATCCATCAACGTATGTCGAGTTTTTAAGGTACTTTTTCGGTGCGTATTCAACACCGTCATTGAGTTTTGTTTGTAGGCTTTGCCACTTATCGATGATCTTCTCAACGGTATTAACATGTTCTTCGCTTGCCTTGAGAACTTGCTTCATTATTTGAATCGGAATGACTGAATGTTTGTTTCTGCGTTCTTTTTTTAATAATGTAAATGGGAAAAAATATTCATTCATTAAATCAAAAAACGGCTCGCTTTTAACTACTGAATAAAGCTTCAACCAATAGATAGCTGATAGAAGTGACTGTGCATAAGATGGATGCTTCTTTACATCAGACGCTTGCACCCAGTCCAATATGATATTGCGCAAACGCAATTCTGGCAGTTTGTCTAAGTCACCAAAGCTCTCAATACCATAACGTTCAAGCCACTTAGCAAGGCGCTTAAGGTTAGCAATATTACTACGTATCGTAGTCCATGCAAGCGGCTCCATGCCTTGTCCTGAGCCTTGCGTATACATACCAAGTGCTAGGGCCTTAAGTTGGTATTGATACTTCGGCCCAACACCGTTAAAGGTTACGGATAAATTGTTGCCTTGCGAATACCAAGAATTATCCCCGAACAATGTGATCTGTTTTTTATTAGAGCGGATATATTGCCAAAGCACCAACGGTGTGAGTTCGGCATCAATCGATGAACTATAGGGGTTGATGTTGATAAGTCCATCAATCTTTAAACAGGCATCTACAGCAGTTGAAATTCCTGTCATAAAATATCTCCCACATTCTCTACTGACGTTACTGCAAATGCCCAAAACGGATGCATTCCTTTTTCCGCCATCAGCTCTTTTCCCTTAGTCACTGCCTTCGGGTTTTTAATTGCTACTTGCTCTAATATGTCATCAACTCGCTGATGCAGTGCCGTAATCGCTTCTTGCTGAAATTCATTATTTTCAATATCAGAAATACTGGCCGACATATCTGCCAGCACATAATCTCGATAGCTAAGCAACTGCCAAACATGCTCTGGATCAGCGACTGTTCTGAAGTGCCTGCACCACACACAAGCCAAAAAGTCACTACACCATCCATTTTCCTTACTGCCTGATAGGTGCCGATGTTCTTTACCGTATTGTGAAGCTTCTGCATCGTTACCTTGCGATGCACACTCGCCTGAGGGCGTTTTTTGAGTGCTACCGTCATCAACCATTAACACCTTAATTTCCGGGTCAATTTCTCTACCTGTAAAATAACGCTGCATCACATCTACTGCGGTGTGCAAAGTTTGTTGTGTTTTTTCTTCACTCACTCGTTGGTAGTGCTTGATGAACGTGTCGAAGGTGTGAAGTTTTGCTGATTCATAAGCACGCATTTGCTTTGCTACTTCACGGTAAAGGTGATTTGCACCATTCTTGCGAATGCGCATCGAATCATAATCAACTGTGCAACCAAGTCGCTTTAAAATAGTTTTGATATAAGCAATGATATTGCCTGCCAATACACGACTTACATTCGTTTTTTCTTTGGAGATAAATAGATATTGCCGTGTATGTCCATCTGCAAGGTGGCGATAGTTGTTGGTCAGAGTATCTCTTACATGAACTATGTCACGCATCACACTATTTACAGTTCGCCCATCTAATGAATAGGTGTCGGTGTCATAACCTTTTCTCGGTTTTTGGATCAACACTGTAATACTTTTTTTAGCGGTTGGCAGAGAAACTTCCGTGATATCATTGAGCTCTATGTCCGTCATAGGTGACGTATTCCAACAACTTTTTACTTGGATACGAGCAAAGTACAATGCGATTAATTGCTTTACGTTATCCGTTTCTTTGATCCCTTTTTCAATGTAAAAAATCAGTTCTCGCAATTCTTGATCATTGTATAAATCTTCGATTTTCATTCTTCTGGCGTGACGTTGATGCCGTTTAAATGACAGTTTGAAAGCTTCAACAACGGTCTGACCTGTAATTGCCATTACCCATCTTATTATTTCAAAATAAGATGCTCCCGTTCTTAAGCTTATGGTTTGCCCTTTAACACCAGACTGAATGCGTTGAAACACACTTTTTTGTATTTGGTTTTTGTTTAAGCTAAGGCATTTAAAACCATGCTTTTTAAGTTGCTCTGTATAATCAGGTAATACAAATTTCACCAAAATTCGATTAAGTCTGATGAAGCGACCATGTAAAGTAACCATGCCATAGTTCTTCTCTGGCAAAAGTTCGGTTTCAGATTGATGGATTTCTAATAGCTCGCTCTCAATTTCAGGACACTGCTTCACTAATTCAAAGTAATTAATGTGTCTAAACATCTTCTCTTTTTCAAAATAAAAAGGCAGCAAATGATCAACGTAATCATGGCGATGAATCTCATGCCCAAAGTGCAGCTCTAGCAGTAAAAGCAACTCAGTGAATTGATCTCTTCTTAGTGATGTCTTAGCTTCTTTAAGTAAAGCAAATTCATCTTTCTTGAAGCTATCAAGCCCTTCATCAACAAAAGCACACTTATTCTTGCCAGCGACTATTCGAATGCTACTCATAACAGCAATAAAGCGCCTAGTTATTGACACAACATCATGCTCTAGCTTCCCCCTAAATTTATCTGAGTTAGCAAGCGCTTGGAGCTGTTCAACCAACAGTGGCTCAATATCGTTTAAATCAGTAACGTCTATGCATTTATCATTAATAGTGATCCGAATAACTTGAAAATGATCTGGCTTAAATGCGCTAAGCACCGAGAGTAATGCCGGCTGAAGTACGCAGTGTTTATCTTTAATCGGGTATTCGTTAAAAACCTGTCTAAAGTGCATGGTTGAGTTAAACCATAGCAAACCATACTCATTAAGCTGCTCAGCGACTGAAGGAGATGCTTCACACAACAGTTGTAAACATTTTTGCGCCATTTGTGCGTAAAAGAGTGTGGTGCTTCTTGCAAGCGTTGACCGCTTATCCCACGCACCTATGGCATCGTTAAGCTCTTTACCTAAGCGAAAGCTTTTCCGATACCAATGCAATAAATCAATATTTGTATCAAAAACTAAAACGGTGCTAGGTCTTGAATTGATCTTGGTTAATGCGGTTGCAAAATGAAATAAGCAACGCCTGAATAACACATCATCTTCTGGTTCGATATGTTGTGCCTGTATCTCTAGTTTGAGCCAATAGTCGTCTCGAAATAGCGAGTTAAAATCTTGTATTAAACTTTGGCAATGGCTTCGCAACACTGAATAACGCAGCAAAAGCCGTTTTAGAAAGCTAATGTGTAATTTAATCCGTTTACAGTTTTCGTCAGTTACACATCTGCCTAGCTGCTCTTCCAACTGTGACAAATCAAGCACGGTATCAAGCATCTGCACCTCCTGATTGCTCAGCAAGAAATGCATCTTCTTGTAGTGGAGCAACAAACTCACCAAACAATTTATCTACCCAACTCGCCATTTGCTTATCGAATGTCAGTGATCGAGCGAAATTGATGTACTTCTGAGTTGTTGAAAAATCCGCATGACCCATCAACTGCATCAACTTGTATTGCACAAAGCCAATGGGCAGATTCTTATGGATTAGGAAACCAGCAAGGTTTGTTGCAAAAGTTGAACGTAAATCATGAAAATCACGCTTTAGTGTTTTCCCGAATGGCACTAATTCCTTACGCACTTTTGAGATCACATTGCCGATAGATTTACGAGACATAAAATCACCAGAGCGATTAAGAAACAGCGGTGCATCATCACAGTTACCATGTTCAAGCTGCCACTTAGCTAATCTGTCTTGGTGTTCTTTGCCGTTACGATACTGCCAAAGTGATGTCATCAAGCCTTTTGACACCATTATCGTGCGCTCTTTGTCGTACTTGCCGATTATGGTTACGTAATAAATTGCTTTATTATCCAAGGCAGGATCAACAACATGACTGGCAGTAAAAGTGGCAATTTCTTCCGCACGCAAGCCGCATTGCACGGCTAAATCTACTCGCAATTTAGCACCTTGCTTTGTCAGTTCCTTGCTGGCATAGAGCAGATTCAATTCACCTTGGCTGTAAGGTGATAAACCTTCATCGCCTGATTTCTTTTGCTTATACTTTTTAGGGATCAGCAAATCAGTCGTGGTAATGGTAAAGCCTTTTTCCTCACTCCCGTAGTCGGTAAATAGCAAATCTAAACCGCCATCTTTTCGCTTTTTCTTAATGACTTTGGTTTTATATTTGAATGGCACTTTATCAATTCTGCGTTGCTTTCTTGCCCACTCGTAAAACTGCCTAACATGGTTGATGTATAGGTTTGCCGTATCTCGGTCTATATCCTTTGCTATAACTTGTTCTATAAGGTGCTTGCGATAGCGGTACACAGGAAGCCAATATTTCGCTTTATCACTGTCACTTACGGCATAAACCTCATGCCAGTCCACGTTATTCTTCTCAACCCATTGCAAAAACAAACTCATCGAATTTGCTAATGACTGCACTGTCGTAAGCGACACGCCACCAAGAGGGTTCTTTTTACCGCCACGTTTAGGCGGCATAAAAAGCCCTTTATATCTGTGCTCTAGGAATAAATTGATTTCGAGAGCGTCCTGAATTCGCAATAGCGATAACACTCTAGGGAAGCGTTTCACAATATGATCTTCATGAAAAGCTACAGTATGTAACCCACCCCCATCAGCATTAAGAAAATAAGGGAGACATCCTACATTCACACTTCTGCGTACAACTCTCGGTTTAACGAACACAAGCTCACTCCATTTCAATGATGCATAAAAAATAACAAGATACCATTGAATGTCAATCAAAATCAATGGAAATAATGCATCATATTCATACCGCATGAAGTGCACCATTTGTATATCGCAAAAAAGTTTAGTTATAAGTTATCTTTTTTTGTATGAATATGCTTAAATCTAAAAACTAAGCTAAAACATTCGTGCTTTAGCAACTAAATAAGTGGTTTATATATTTTATAAAAAGGTATCAGCTCCAATGTTTACAATACTTTGCGAGGTTGCTGATGTGTTTGCTGGCTATCCCTTTAGAGGAACTATTCCTTCTGATGAAAATGGGGATGTGCACGTAATCCAAGTTAGAGATACACGCGCTACAGGAGAAGTTTTTCAGGATGAAATGATTAAAGTAATACTTCCCGGTAAAAAGGCGCCAAATTGGCTACGTTCCGGTGATGTGTTGTTTGTTGCTAAAGGTGTAAAGCATTTTTCTGCTTTAGTTGAAGACTTGCCAGTAAAAACAGTCTGCTCCCCACACTTTTTTTTGATACGAGTAAAACCTGAGTATCAAAATCGAGTGAAACCTGAGTTTATCTGTTGGCAATTAAATCAGCTACCAGCTCAGCGCTATTTCAGAACCACCGCTGAGGGGTCGTTGCATTTAAGTGTGCGTAGGCAAGTACTAGAGAACACCCCGCTAAAGCTGCTAGATATTAAAGACCAACAACTTATCGCAAATATGCATAAGTGCGCTATTAAAGAGCGCTCAGCATTACTTCAACTGATTGAAAATAAAGATAAAGAACAAGCAGCAATTGCATTAAATTTACTGAATTAAGATGTTTATAATTAACTAAATTAAGGTATGTCACGACTATGGAAACAACTATAAATCAAATCAATCAGGACGATATTAACAAAGCGGTGTGGAACGCCTGCGACACCTTCCGTGGTGTGATCAGTGCCGATACTTATAAAGACTTCATCCTCACAATGCTGTTTTTAAAGTACATCTCTGATGTTTATAAAGACGAATACAACAAATTAGTTGCACAGTATGGTGATAACCCTGAGCTTATTCACGCCATGATGTCGAAACAGCGCTTTGTACTGCCAGAAGGCACAAGTTTCTGGGATTTATACGAAAAGCGTTATGAAGCAGGCAACGGTGAGCGAATCGATAAAGCCTTACATGCTATTGAAGAAGCCAACGGCAGTAAGCTTAAAAACGTATTCCAAGACATCAGTTTTAACACTGACCGTTTAGGCCAAGAAAAACAAAAGAACGACTTACTTCGCCACTTACTGGAAGACTTTGGTAAAGACATTTTAGATTTAAGCTCAGAGCGTGTGGGCAGCTTAGATATCATCGGTAATGCTTACGAATACCTTATCAAACACTTTGCGGCTGGCAGTGGTGCTACCGCTGGTGAATACTATACCCCACCAGAGGTATCAACCCTTTTAGCAACGGTTTTAGAGCCAATTGAAAACGATCAAATCTGCGATCCATGTACAGGCAGTGGCTCGCTGCTTTTAAAATGCGGTGCAATGGTGCGCAAAAACTCTGGCTCTAAAAAATACGCATTATTTGGGCAAGAAGCGATTGGCTCTACTTGGGCGCTCGCCAAGATGAACATGTTCCTCCACGGTGAAGATAACCACCGCATTGAATGGGGCGACACCATTCGTAACCCACTACTACTTGATAAAGACGGCAACGGCTTACTGCACTTTGACGTAGTTACGGCCAACCCCCCATTTTCACTTGATAAGTGGGGACATGATGATGCCAGCAACGATCCTTATGGACGCTTTAGACGAGGTATTCCACCAAAAACCAAAGGTGACTATGCGTTTATCAGTCATATGATTGAAACGCTAAAACCCGAAACGGGTCGCATGGGAGTGGTAGTGCCACATGGTGTGTTATTTAGAGCATCAAGTGAAGGTAAAATTCGCCAACAACTGATTGAAGAAAACTTGCTAGACACCGTGATTGGCCTTCCAGAAAAGCTGTTCTTTGGAACAGGTATTCCAGCAGCCATCTTGATATTTAAAAAGCACAAAACAGACAACAGTGTGTTGTTTATTGATGCCAGCCGTGAGTTCAAGTCAGGCAAAAACCAAAACCAATTAACTGACGCAAATATTCAAAAGATCATAGATACCTACAAGGCTCGTGAAAGCGTTGACAAATACGCATATCTTGCCAGTTTAGATGAAATCAAAGAAAACGACTTTAACCTCAATATCCCTCGTTATGTTGATACCTTTGAAGAAGAAGCAGAGATTGATTTAGTGGCAGTGCGCACTGAGCGTGTTCAATTAAAAAATGAGCTGCAAACCCTCGAAGTAGAGATGGAAGGCTACTTAAAGGAGTTGGGTTATGGTGCCTAATGGATGGAAAAAAGGTGTAATAGAAGATATTGCTAAAGTTTCTTCTGGTGGTACTCCTAGTAGACAAAATGATTCGTACTGGCTTGGCGGTCAAATACCTTGGGTAACAACAACTGAAGTTCAGTTTGGCGTTATTAAAGGTACAGAGCAAAAAATAACTGAAGCAGGACTTAAAAATTCATCAGCGAAACTTTTTCCAAAAGACACTATTTTAATGGCCATGTATGGTCAAGGAAAAACTCGTGGGCAAGTTGCAAAGCTAGGGATTGAAGCTTCAACAAATCAAGCGTGTGCTGCATTACTACTCAATGATGGCTTTGAAGTTGATTACTACTATCAATATTTAGTCAGTCAATATGAAAATATTAGAGAATTAGCCAATAGTGGCGGTCAGCAGAATTTGAGCGCAGGAATTATTAAAAGTATTCATGTTCCAATTCCTCCGCAGTTAGAACAACGCAAGATCGCCAAAATTCTATCCACTTGGGACAAAGCGATTAGTACCACCGAGCGCCTAATCGACAACAGTACGCAGCAGAAAAAAGCCCTGATGCAACAACTGCTCACTGGCAAAAAACGCCTACTAGATGATTCAGGTAAACCGTTTGAGGGTGAGTGGGAAGAATTTCATTTAGTAGACATAGCTAGTATAAAAAAAGGCAAAGCATTAAGTGCCAAAAACGTAATTAGTGGTGAGTACCCTGTTATTGCTGGAGGGAAAACCAGTCCATATAGCCACAATGAATATACTCATGAAAATATCGTAACAGTGAGTGCTAGCGGAGCTTATGCTGGATTCGTTTCCCATCATGAATGCAAAATTTGGGCATCTGATTGCTCGGTTGTAACCGAAAAGAAAGGCAATTGCCTGTTGTTTATTTTTCAATTGCTTAAATTGAATCAAAACAAAATTTATTCAATGCAAAGCGGTGGTGCGCAACCTCATATTTACCCTAAAGATCTTCAAGTTTTAAAGGTTAAAAAGCCTAATTTGGATGAGCAACAAAAAATTGCCTCTGTACTAACCAACGCTGATCAAGAAATCGAGCTATTAGAACAACAACTTGCTGACTTAAAGCAAGAAAAAAAAGCGCTAATGCAGCAACTGTTAACAGGCAAGCGTAGAGTTAAAGTGGACGACAAGGAGGTTGCATGATTTCACAAAAGCGACCTCGCACCATTCAGATTTTCTTACCTACGGGCGACCCTGCGGGTATTCGCATTGCCGAGCAAACCACTTCGATTATTCGCTTAATTGAAGTGCCTCGTAGTGATATTGCTGAATTTGTGAAAATGCCAGAAGCCAAGCAAGTTGGGTTGTATTTTTTAGTGTCTGGCGATAACACTTATACAGATAACGACGAGCTGTATATCGGTCAGTCGGGCGATGTGGGCAGCCGCTTGATGCAGCACTACAAAGATGAGAAGAAAGATTGGGAGCGTGCATTGGTATTGGTGTCACTCACCAATAACTTAACGCAAACTCATGTGCTGTATTTAGAATCACTGTCGATAGAAAAAGCAAAACATTGCCAGCGTTATGAACTACTCAATGGCAATGGTGGGCAAAAGCCACATACGCCAGTTCCGCTTAAAGCCGATTGCGATGAAATTCATGAAATTGGTAGCTTGTTATTAGCCACCCTTGGCTATCCTATTTTTGAACCACTAACGGAAACATCACCTACTAAAACTGAACAGGTATTTTCTTGCAGCCGCACAGGTGTCGATGCCAAGGGCATTTATACCAACGAAGGCATGGTGGTATTAAAAGGCTCTTCCGCTCCTATGACCACCAAGCGTAAAACAGAACAACGGTTTTATGATAAGCGTGACCAGCTATTAGCCAAAGGGGTAATTGCAGAGCAAGATGGGCGCTTTGTATTTCAACGTGATTATTTATTCCCTACACCAAGCGGTGCTTCGATGTTTTTGCTACTAGCCAGCTCTAATGGCTGGGTAGACTGGAAAACAGAGCAAGGGGTAACGCTGCACGATCATCAAGGTCGTACCCTAGAGTCTGCCTCTGAGCAAGGTAATTCGCACAGTGATATGCAAATAACGAGTAGCGTGGGATAAACTATTAAGGATGATTAGGCACAATGACAACGGTTAAATTTCAAGAAGAATTCAGCGCAAAAATCCCTGCTTTGACTCTATTAACAAATCTTGGCTATACCTTTATTCCACCAAGTGAATGCGAAGCGTTACGTGGTAATACTCTAGCGAGTGAAAAGAAAAGCACTCATCAGGTTCTTATACTCCCTGTAATACGTGCCTTTTTAGCGAAACAGACGTTCTCATTTGCAGGTAAGCAACATACATTATCAGAGGCCGCAATTGATAAAGTGATGCATGAGCTGAATCCTGCTATGAACTTAGGATTAAAAGCGGCTAATGAGAAAATCTACAATGCCTTAATGTATGGTGTTAGCGTTACCGAGTTTATAGATGGCAAAAAAGCCTCACCCACCATTAAGCTTATTGATTGGCATAATATTGATAACAATGCGTTTCATTGTACCGAAGAGTTAGTAGTACAAAATGCCGAGGGGACGGGCAACCGCAGACCTGACATTGTGTGTTTTGTGAATGGTTTGCCATTAGTGGTGATTGAGGCAAAACGCCCCGATTCAAACAAAGAGGGTAAATCGACCAATGCAGAAGCAATTTCGCAGCACATTCGTAACCAAAAGCAAGATGAAATTCCTCACTTATATGCCTATAGCCAGTTACTGTTAGCCATAAACGGGCATGAGGGCTTGTATGCAACGTGCGGCACAATAGATAAGTTTTGGGCGAAGTGGAAAGAGGAGCAAATACCGGAAGCGGAATTTGTCAGGCTAAAAAACCATAAATTGAGTGATGAACAGCTTCACACACTGTTCAATCACCGTTCACGCAAGGCAAAAGACGATTACCTTTCACTTGTTGCTGCGGGTGATTTGACCGTCACTGACCAAGACAGACTAATCGTTAGTCTACTTCGCCCTGAGCGCTTATTAGATATGACCCGTCTGTTTACTTTGTTTGATAAAAAAGCAGGCAAGATTGTTGCCCGGTATCAGCAGGTATTTGGCATAAAGGCACTTATTGAGCGAATCAACACGTTTGATGATTCAGGTGCTCGTGAAGGTGGTGTTATTTGGCACACTACAGGTAGCGGCAAGTCATTTACTATGGTGTTCTTATCTAAAGCGCTTATATGGCTTGAAGAGCTGGCTCAATGCCGTGTGATCATAGTTACAGACCGTGTGGACTTGGAAGATCAGCTTAGCCGCACCTTTGCATCTGGTGGTGTATTAACCGACCGAGATAAAAAAGATGCGATGGCGACAACTGGTAAGCGTTTAGCTGAGCAAATTGGTAAGGGAAATGAGCGAGTTATCTTCTCGATCATTAATAAGTTTGGCTCAGCGATTAAGTACAAAGAATGCTACAACGATAGCCCAAACATTATTGTACTTGTGGATGAAGGCCACCGAAGTCAAAACGGTGAAAATAATATCCGTATGCAGCAGACGCTGCCTAAAGCGGCCTATATTGCCTTTACGGGTACGCCCTTATTAAAAGACGATAAGACTGAAAACAAATTCGGTAAGATCATTCACTCTTACACCATGCAGCAAGCGGTTGAAGATAAAACCGTTACCCCTCTATTGTATGAAGAACGCATTCCAGAGCTGAATGTTAACGACAAAGCCATTGATGCGTGGTTTGAACGCAGCACTAGTAAACTAACAGACAAACAAAAAACTGACCTAAAGAAGAAGTTTTCACAGAAAGGTCAAATCTACCAAACCGAAGGCCGCATTGAATTAATCGCATACGATATTGCTGACCACTTCCAGAACTTTAAACAGCAAGGCTTAAAAGGTCAGCTAGCCTGTGACTCCAAAGCCTCTGCTATTCGTTATAAGAAGGCATTGGATAAAATAGGCACCGTAACATCGGTTGTGGCGATGTCGGCTCCAGATACTCGTGAGGGTCACGAGGCTGTTGATCAAGAGAGTAAGGACATTGTGCAAAATTGGTGGAAGGCAAATGTTAATAAAATGGACGAAAAAGCCTACACCAAAGCCATTATTGAAGACTTTGGTAGAGATGATGGCCCAGACATCATGATCGTAGTAGATAAGCTCCTGACAGGCTTTGATGAGCCAAAAAACACTGTGCTTTACATTGATAAGCCTCTAAAAGAGCACAACCTAATACAAGCAATTGCCCGTGTTAACCGATTGCATAGCAAAAAGCAGTTTGGTTACTTAATCGATTACCGAGGCATTTTAAAAGAGCTTGATACCACCATTGAGAAGTACCAAGACCTCGCTGAACGTACCCAAGGCGGCTTTGATATTGACGATCTGAAAGGTTTGTATAACCGCATGGATACGGAATACAAAAAACTTCCGGGGTTGCATAGCGATTTATGGGCGATATTTGAAGCTGTTAAAAACAAGCAAGATGGCCCAGCGCTTCGCCAAGCGTTAGCGCCTAAAGTGCAAGATGTCGATGGCAAGCTTGTCGATACCAACCTTAAAAAGCGTGATGATTTTTATTCTGCACTAACCGCTTTTTCAAACTGTATGAAAGTAGCTTTGCAATCAGCAACCTACTTTGAAGATAAGTCATTCGATAACAGACGTGACTTGTACAAACGTGATCTAAAAGCCTTTGTCGATTTGCGCAAACAAGTGCGTGAAGATGCTGATGAAACCATTAATTATGATGAATATGCTGAAGATATTCGGAGCCTTCTAGACAAGCACATTGCTGGTATTGAAGTTAAAGAGCCTGATGGTGCCTACTTGGTAGGTAATTTAGGAAAAGACGTTAAGCCACAGGATATGAGCGATGACGAAGCCCGTAATCAGACTGACAAGATTACTGGCCGAATCACAAAGATGATTGAGCAAGACTTAGCTGATGATCCTTATGCACAGGAATATTTTTCTAAGATGCTTAAAAAGGCAATTGAAGATGCTAAAGCGATGTTTGATGCGCCAGTAAAGCAGTACATTCTTTTTGCTGACTTTGAGCAAGAAGTGAAAGACCGCAAAATGGCTGATGTTCCAAATGACTTTGTGGATGACTCTGGCAAGTTAAATAAACATGCACAAGCCTACTTTGGTTTGTTCAAGCACCTATTTGATTCTGAGTTCTTAAATGATAAAGCCTTAGATAACGACAAGTTAGTAGCTTTAGCGTTTAGTATTAATGATGTGGTGAATACCGCTGTTGCTGAGTATTCAATCAATCCTGCGGAGATTGAAAACGCCATACACATGAAGTTGTTGCCGCTGTTATTTGCTGATCTTGGCCTTGATAACGCTCAAAAGCTGATTGAAGAAGTGTTAAAACGAGCAAGGTTAGGATTATCACGAGGTGATTTTAGTGTCTAATTTAACATTAGCTGCTGAAATCCGGACAACGACATATGAACGTGGTGTCGTTACCTATGGTAACGACACCATTCACTATGACGTTATTCGTAAACCAAAGCCTAGTGATACCGCTAAAAAAACAGCACGCAAGGTAATTATTAAGGTTCACCCTGATCTGCGTGTTGTGGCTACAGTACCACATGATGCAAGTGATGATGCGATTCAAGATGCCATGCACAAGCGTGCAAGGTGGATATGGCAAAGTATTAATGACTTTGCAAAGCAAAAAGACACGGTATTGCACAAGCGATATGTAAGTGGCGAAACCCAGTTTTATCTAGGCAAGCGCTATGTATTAAAGATCATCAATGATGCAGAGCAAGTGCCTAACGTAAAGCTAAGCCGTGGCAAATTGAACGTAACAATCAAGCAGGAAGTCACTAAAGATATTGATGATCGGCTGGTGAAAGTTAAACCATTAATCGACAAGTGGTATCAACATAAAGCAAAAGCAATTTTTCATGAGCGACTAGCCGAACTACTTCCGAAAGCGACTTGGGTAAAAGGCATTCCTTCATTTCGTGTGATAGCAATGAAAAAGCAATGGGGAAGCTGCTCAACTAAAGGCAACTTGATGCTCAATCCTCACCTAGTTAAAGCACCGAAAGAATGCATTGATTACGTGATACTACATGAGCTTTGCCACATTGCTGAACACAACCACAGCGAACGCTTCTGGCGTTTATTAACTCAAGTAATGCCAAACTGGAAAGAAGTAAAAGCCAAATTAGATGACATGGCGGAGATGTATTTGAATGAATGATGTCAAAGGAAAAAATATGACTAAGAAAAAGCCTGTTTTGAAGCGTTTTAACTATCGGTTAAATAAACTCCACGTTAAAAACTTAAAAGGTATAAAAGATTTCACGCTGAACTTTGAAAAAGACAAACTAGTAACTGGCATTGTTGGTATTAATGGTTCAGGTAAATCTACACTTATTCATGCTCTGGCATGTGCCTTTAAACCTATTGGTAAAGCAACATCTAAGGATTTTAATCGGTTATCTCATTTTTTCACCCCTAACAAAGATGCTTCATGGGAAGGTAGTGAATTTGAAATTGAATTTGAGTTCGATGAGTTAACAATAAAGCCCAACTCTGAGCCAACAAAAAAATTAGTAAATCACACTGAAGTTTACTCAAAAAAACAAGGTAAAAAAGTTAGTCGCTGGCTTCCTATTTACGGCAGAAGACATGAAAGAGAATCCGCTTATATAGGGCTGCATGATCTTGCGACACTCAGCGAAGATAAAAATGCTGGTCGTTATAAGGAATATGAAACAGAAGACTTAGCTCACGAAGCCTCAGATAAAATAAAAGAAGACTTAGTTTATATTCTGGGGAGAAATTACAACCGTTTGACCACTTGCTTAGTTAAGCAAAAAGATAAAGTTCATACTCTTTTTGGTCTCGTCTTCAATGGTGTTGAATACAGCGAACACTCAATGGGGGCAGGAGAAAAAAGGCTACTGACAATCCTTTCAGCTTTGCATAACCCCAAACTTGCTAAAGGGGGTTTGTTATTAATTGATGAGATTGATGTCTTGTTACACGGCATGGCATTTAAGCGACTCATTGAACGAATTATTAAAAGAGCAAATGAAAATAAAATTGAAGTAATTTTCTCGACACACCGTGAGACGATAATCGACTTTAAAAACGACTTACTGATATATGGTGTGCTAAATACAGGCAAAGGAGTTATACCAATGCCTCATACTCACCCTCAAGTTATGCAACAGCTTACTGGAGTCAGAACAGTACCTATCGAAATTTATGTTGAGGATGACCTTGCAACCTCGGTTATAGAAACACTTCTTTATCAAAAGCATGCAACGCATTATGTGAATATTACAAAATTTGGTACATGGTCAAATGCATTTGCGATTCTAGCTGGCAAAATATTAATGGACTCGGATATTTCTGAGACTTTATGTGTTCTTGACGGTGATGTTTGCAACACGATAGAAGAAAGAACCTCTGAGTGTCAAAGACACTTAAATGGTGATGATAAAAACGAACATAGACAATCAATGTTAAATCATATTGTGGAATTCAAGTTAGCTAACGTTGCCCCACAAGGGAGTGGTGGGTCGCCTGAATACAATATTAAAATAATGTTCGAATCAATAGAGTCTGATGATCCACGAGTTATTGAGTTACAAAGATATTCAAGAGAAATACAAGGGCTGGAGGACTGGCATGTGTACTTTGAGATTCTTGCTGAAACCTCTGGAATTAGAACAGCTAGAGACAAGGTGTTGGAAGCAATTTCAGAGACAGAGGAATGGAATGAGTATATTGTTGAGATCTCAGACTGGCTTGATGAGAAACTAAAAATTTACTTACCTGTAAAAGCTCAAGAAGAAGAAAATCTGGTAACAGTTTAAGCAGCTTTTTGAAGGTGGCATTCGTAAGTAAAAAATGAAGGTGACATTAT